>JAKAVU010000020.1 GCA_021817185.1 bacterium | reverse complement strand
GAGCAGGCGCAGCTGCGCCCGGTGGTGGACCTGCTCTCGGCGGCGGAGGCGGCGGACCGTGCCTATGCCGAAGCCGCCAGCCTGGCCAGCTCCGAGGTGGACTCGGACATGCGCGCGTATCTGGAGGCGGAGGCGCGCCGGGAGCACGAGCGCCAGACACGCCTCTTGCACGAGCTTCAGCTCCTCCTCCTCCCCCGCGACCCGGATGAGGACCGCGACGCCGTAATCGAGATCCGCGCCGGCACGGGCGGCGAGGAGGCGGCACTGTTTGCGGCCGATTTGATGCGGATGTACCTTCACTTCGCCGAGCGGCAGCATTGGCACGTCGAGCTGCTCGACGGCTCCCCGACCGACGCCGGAGGCTTCAAGGAGGTGGTCCTCGAGGTCCATGGGAGAGGGGCCTACGGCCAGCTCAAGTTTGAGTCAGGCGTGCACCGGGTCCAGCGGGTGCCGCGCACCGAGTCGCAGGGGCGCATTCACACTTCCGCCGCCAGCGTGGTGGTGCTGCCCGAGGTTGAGGACGTCGACGTCGAGATCAAGGATGAGGACATCAAGGTCGACGTCTACCGGTCCACCGGGCCCGGCGGACAGAGCGTGAACACCACCGACTCGGCGGTCCGGATCACCCATCTACCGACCGGGCTGGTGGTGACGTGTCAGGACGAGAAGTCCCAGCACAAGAATCGGGCCAAGGCGATGCGGGTGCTGCGCTCCCGGCTCTACGATCGGATGCGGGCGGAGCGCGACCAGGCCCTCCAGGAGACCAGGCGTTCCATGGTGGGTCGGGGCGACCGCAGTGAGAAGGTTCGCACCTACAACTATCCGGAGAACCGGGTGACCGATCATCGCATCGACCTCAAGGTCTACCAACTCCAGCGGGTCATGGATGGCGAGCTGGAGTTGCTGATCTCCCCGCTGCGGCAGGAGGACCAGGCCAGGCGGCTGGCCGGCGAGCCAGCCTGACATCGGCCGGCCCTCAGGGGGTTTCAGGCCGGAGGAGCTGGCACCCCCGGGGGAGCCTCCTGGGCCGCCGGCGAGCGGTGACGCCGTCCCGCCCGGTGGCGCCTCCGCCGGGCGGTGCTCGGGGTCTGCGGAAGGCCATCCTTGTGACCTGGGCTCACCTGGGGCCTCGGACTCGGAGGCATCCCCACCGCCACCAGGTCACCCAGCGTCCTCCAGCCGTGCTCCTGCTGCCCCAGCTCGACCAGGCGACAGAAGCAGTCGGCGGTGGCCTCGGCGTCGGCCAGCGCGAAATGGGGCTGGCGGTGGGTCACCCCCAGGCGCTCGCACAGGCGCTCCAGCCCGATCGTGTCTCTCAGCTGGAAGAGAAAACCGGCCATCCGCGAGGTGTCCAGGTGGTAGTGCGGCAGCGGCCTGTCCATGGCCTTGGAGACGAGCCGGGTGTCGAAGCTGTCGGCGCTGTGCTCCACCAGGATCGCCCCCTTGGAGAAGTCCCGGAAGGTGAGCGCGACCCGATGCTGGGATGGGGCCCCGGTCAGCATCGAACGGGTGATGCCGTGGACCCGCCGGGCATAGGGGTTGATGTGGTCGGTGGTGTGGACCAGAGTCTCCAGCAGCAGCCGGGGCGCCGGCGGCCGGTCGGAGATGGGGAGCTGGTACCTGACCGCTCCCAGTTCGACCATGCGGTCGGGGAAGTGGCCGGTCGTCTCGCAGTCCAGGGCCACAAAGGTCAGGCTCTCCAGCGGTGTCTCCAGTGGCAGTCGCGCGGGTCTGAACTCCTCCAGCCCGCCGTCCCGCCCATCCACCAAAGAGAGTGAGTTGTGATAAGGCGCCAGCTCTGGCGTCAGCGGCCCGAGCCGGGCCAGGAAGCCGTCCCCGGGGGCGCCGGGGCCGCGCTCGCGTCCCCACCGCACCCGCCCTCTGGACTCGGCCCGGGCCTGGGGGGAAACCGGCTCCGCATCCTCAATGTGGGCGCGCTCTTGGCTGGGGGACTGCACGAGCTCCAATCCTAACCTCTGAGCCCGACCTTGCGGGCTGGAGCCCGCGACCGGGGCGGATATACTCAAGTTCAGATTGCCATTCCTCGCCACCGGTATCAGCCATCATCTGGCCCCGTTACCGGTCCGTGAGCAGCTGCACCTGGACGAGCGTCAGGTGGTCGACGCGCTCCGGGCCATCGTAGCTCACGCGGGGTTGAGTGGAGCCGCGTGCCTCAGCACCTGCAACCGCACCGAGTTCTATCTTTCGGTTGCGGACGACCGCAGTTCCCAGATGGCGACGTCCCGCTTTTACCACTACCTCGCGAAGGGACCGGAGTTTGCCGACCTGATTTTCAGCCATTCCGGGGAGGCCGGCCTCCGCCATCTTTTCCGGGTGGCCAGCGGCTTGGACAGCATGATCCTCGGCGAGGCGCAGGTGCTCGCGCAGTTCAAGCGGGCCCATCGCCTGGCCCAGGAGGCGGGGACCCTCGACGGTGACCTGGATCTCATCATGCGGCGGGCCGTGGAGACCGCCAAGCTGGTGCGAAGCACCACCGGCATCTCCCGCCAGGCGGTGGGGTTTGGTCAGGTCGCCGCTGAGCTCGCGGAGGCGCGCCTGGGTTCGCTCCACGGCGTCGGGGTCGCGATCCTGGGTGGGGGCAGCGTGGGTGGGGCAGCGGCCCGTTCGCTGCTCGGCCGGGGCGCGTCCCCGGTGCTGGTGGTCCGGCGGGGGCCGCGGGCGAGCGCCCTCGCTGCTGCGGTCGGCGGCGAGTTGATCGAGAAATCCCAGCTGGTGGAGATGGCGCCGCGCTTCCGGGTGCTCATCTGCAGCACCACCAGCGAGGAGCGGGTGGTGCGCGCCGCTGAGGTTGCCGCCATCAGGGCCACGCAGGGGAGTGCCAGCGAGCTGCTGATCCTGGATCTGGCGGTGCCCCGGGACGTGGAACCAGAGGCGGGATCCGTTCCGGGAGTGGAGCTGCTGGATATCGACCATCTGGGCGACGTGATCAGCCGAAATCTCGGCTTCCGCGAGGGACACCGGCCCCGGGCGGAGCAGGCGGTCGACACCGCCGTCTCCGCCCTGGTGGAGGAGCTCCGGGGTCGCGGAGCCGGCCCAGTGATCGCGGCGCTGGTGGATCGGGCTGAGGAGGTGCGCCAGGGGGAGCTGCGGCGGGCGATCTCCCGGATGCGGAGCCTCAACGAGGCTGAGCGGGCGCAGCTGGAGCACCTCACCCAGGCGCTGGCCGCCAAGTTGATGCACCAGCCGATCTCCTTCCTGCGCCAGCACGGTGACGACGAGGACCGTCGCCGGGTTGTGCAGGAGGCGTTCGGGCTCACGGTGGATGGCGCCCGGGAGGACGTTTGAGGCGGCTCGCCACCAGAGGTAGCGCCCTGGCGTTGGCGCAGGCGAGGTTGGCGCTGCAGCAGCTGCGGGCTCTGGCGCCGGGGCTGGAGATCGAACTCTGCGTGATCGACTCCGACGGTGATCTCAACCCGGACCAGGCGGTCCCCGACCTGCCCGGCCAGGGCTGGTTCTCGTCGCGGCTGGAGCGAGCGCTGCTGCAAGGTGAGGTGGATGCGGCCGTGCACAGCGCCAAGGACCTGCCGACCACGATGTCCCCTGAGCTCGAGGTGGGCGCGTACCTAAAGCGGGAGGACCCGCGCGACTGCATCGTCACGCGTTCGGGTTGCTCCTGGACCGAGCTGCCCGCGGGTTCGCGCATCGGCACCTCGTCGCCCCGGCGGGGGGCGCAGCTCGTGGCCCTGCGGCCTGACCTGATCCCCACCCCGGTGCGCGGCAACGTGGACACCCGGATACGACGGATGGGAGATGCGGAGCTGGAGGCGATCGTGGTGGCCCAGGCGGGCCTGCTCAGACTGGGCCGGGGGCGTGAAGGACAGCCGTTGGACCCGCGCACCGAGTGCACTCCGGCGCCGGCCCAGGGCGCGATTGCGGTCCAGGTCCCTCACGGCGGTGCCTTGGCGGAGCTGGTGGCCCACATCGACCACCGCGACACCCGCCTCTGCGTGGAGGCGGAGCGGGAGGCGCTGCTGCAGATGGGCGGTGGCTGCCGGCTTCCCCTGGGGGTTTTGGCGGAGCCGTCCGGTGATGGCAGCTATCGCCTCACTGTGGCCTGGTCTGCCACCGGAACCGGTCACGACCTGCTGCGCCGGTCCCTGGTCGCTGCCCCCGACGCCCTGAGGGAGGCGGCGCGTGGGATCGCTCACGCCCTGGCCCAGCCCGCGTGAGCTCTCCCCTGGAGGGCCGGCGCGTCCTGGTGACCCGCGCCGCCGGCCAGGCTCCGGTACTCGGCGAGATGCTTTCGGCCGAAGGGGCGTCGCCAATCGGGGTTCCGGTGATCCGCCGCCAGGATCTCATGGACGCCGCCACCCGGGAGGCGCTGCTGGCGCGTATCGGCGCCGAGGAATTCGACGATCTGGTCTTCACCAGCGCCAATGCCGTGGACTGTCTGTGGGGCGGGGGCGCCGCGGCGCCGGCCGGACCACGGGTCTACGCCATCGGCCCCGGGACCGCCGCGGCTCTGGAGCGAGCCGGCTTGGCGGTGGAGACATTGCCGGCCGGGTTCATCGCGGAGTCTCTGGTGGAGCGAATCTCGCAGGCGGGGGTCTCGGGCCGGCGCATCCTGATCCCCCGCGCCCGGGGAGCCAGGGATGTGCTCCCGCGCCTTCTTGAGCAGATGGGCGCCCTGGTGGAGGTGGCGGAACTCTACGAGATGGTCCCGGAGTGGGCCTCTCAGGAGGCGCTGACCGAGCTGCTCCGGGGCCGGGGGATCGACTGCGTGACCTTCACCAGCGGCAGCACCGTGCGCTGCTTCGCGGCCCTGGCGGGTCCGCTGCGACCGGCGCCGGAGTGCGTGTTGGCGGCACTCGGGCCGGTCACGGCGGAGGAGGCGCGCCGCCATGGGATGGCGCCCCAGGTGGTGGCTCAGACTCACAGCCTTCCCGGGCTGGTCGACGCCCTGCGATCCTGGTATGCCGCATTGCCCGAGAATGAGGGGCAGCCATGAGCTATCCCGAAGACCGCCCGCGGCGCCTGCGCCGCACCTCCTCGCTGCGCCGGCTGGTCCGGGAGGTGAACCTGCAACCCGGCGACCTGATCCTGCCCTGCTTTGTCGCCGAAGGCCTGTCCGAGCCGGCTCCGATCAAGACCATGCCCGGGGTCTCCCAGGAGACCCTGGACAGCCTGGCGCAGCAGGCGGAGCGCGCGGCCGAGCTGGGCGTGGGTGGATTGATCCTGTTCGGGGTCCCGGCTCGCAAGGACGCCCGCGGGAGTTCCGCCTGGGACGAGCAGGGCATCGTCCAGCAGGCGCTTCGTCGCCTGCGCGGCGAGGTCGGTGACCGGCTGCTGCTGCTGGCGGACGACTGCCTGGACGAGTACACCGACCATGGCCACTGCGGGCTCCTGAACCAACGGGGTGAGGTGGACAACGACTCGACCATCGAGCTCTATGGCCGGATCGCGGTGAGCCAGGCGGAGGCGGGGGCGGACGTGATTGCCCCCTCGGGCATGATGGATGGCCAGGTGGAGGCGATCCGGGCCGCCCTCGACGAGGCGGGAAGGGCCGACACCGCCATCCTTGCCTACTCGGCCAAGTTCGCGTCGTGCTTCTACGGCCCCTTCCGGGACGCCGCCGACTGCGCCCCCCAGTTCGGGGATCGCCGCGGTTATCAGATGGACCCGCCCAACCGCCGGGAGGCGATGCGCGAGCTCGAGCTGGACCTGCTGGAGGGCGCGGACATGCTCATGGTCAAGCCGGCGCTCGCGTACCTCGACATCGTCCGCGAGGCCCGTGACCGATTTGAGCTTCCCATCGGCTGCTACAGCGTGAGCGGCGAGTACGCCATGATGGTGGCGGCGGCGCGCGCCGGCGCCTTCGACCTGCGCTCCGCGGTGCTCGAGTCCCACCTGGGGATGCGCCGCGCCGGCGCTGACTTCATACTGACCTACTTTGCCCTCGACATCTGCAATTGGCTGAAGGAGGAGTTCGGATGAGCGCCCAGCTCACCCGCTGGGGTGGAATCGGAGTCGCGGTGGCGGCGGTCCTGCTGGTCGGAGTCGCCGCCTTCTTCGTCAATGTCGGCGCCCAAAGGGAGATTCGGCCTGTGTCCAAGTCCATGTGTGACAACGCAAGTTTCGGGGCCCCCCTGGGTCCGCTCGACGAGCCCAAGAACCGGCATCACTACGATCGGGTCCCGCCGATGACGATCGACGAGCAGCGTCTCTACGAAGCCACCATCACCGTCCCCCAGGGCAAGATCGTGGTCTGCCTGGTCCCGGGTTGGGCCCCGATCACCGTCAACACCTTCGTGACCCTGGCGCGCAACCACTTCTTCGACGGGCTGCGGTTCGCGCGCGACCCCTCGACCTCGCCGGGGGGGCCGGTCATCCAGGGGGGCAGCCCCACCGACAACCTCAGTGGCGGCCCCGGCTTCCAGTTCAAGAGCGAGAAGGTGGTGAGCCCCCTCTACTCCGGCGGGGCCTACCAGCCGGGAGCCGTGGCCATGGCCAACGCGGGGCCCAACACCAACGGCAGCCAGTTCTTCATCACCCTCTCCAAGTTCACCCTTCCACCCGACTACAACCTGTTCGGGCAGGTGATCTCCGGGCTCGACGTCGCCCAGAAGGTCAAGAAGGGGGATCCGATGGAGATCGTGGTCAGGGAGCAGATCCCCTGACCGCTGCCGGCTCCAGCGGGTCGCCGCGGGCGGCCTCGGCGAGAGCCATGGAGAGGGCGGCCCGCGTGCTTCCCGGGGGGGTCAACAGCCCGGTTCGCTCCTTCCGTTCGGTGGGGGGCGACCCGCCGTTCTTCGCCCGCGCCCAAGGGGCGTACCTGTACGACCTGGACGGCAACCGCTACCTCGACATGGTGCTGGCGTATGGGCCACTGATCCTGGGCCATCTGCACCCGGCCGTGGTCGGCGCCATCGAGCGGCAGCTGGCCCTGGGGGAGGCCATGGGCGGGCCGACCATGCTTGAGGTGGAGCTGGCCGAGAGGATCCGCGAGTACATGCCCTCGGTGGAGATGCTGCGTCTGGTGAACAGTGGTACCGAGGCCACCATGAGTGCGATCCGGCTCGCTCGGGGCGCGACCGGGCGGAGCCTGATCGTGAAGTTCGCAGGTTGTTACCACGGGCACAGTGACGCGCTGCTGGCGGAGTCCGGCTCGGGGGTGGCAACCCTGGCCATCCCCGGATCCCCGGGGGTCCCCGAGCGGACGGTCGCTGACACCATGGTCCTCCCATACAACGACGCGCGCGCGGCGGAGGACACCTTCGCCCGGCTGGGGGAGCGGATCGCAGCCGTGATCGTCGAGCCGGTGGCCGGAAACATGGGGGTGGTCCCACCCCACCCGGAGTTCCTGCCGGCCCTGTCCAAGGCCACGGCGCGGCACGGCGCTCTCCTGATCATCGACGAGGTGATGACCGGCTTCCGCCTGGCTCGGGGCGGGGCTCAGTCTCTGTATGGGGTGGTGCCCGACCTCACCTGCATGGGCAAGGTCATCGGCGGGGGCCTGCCGGTCGGCGCGTTCGGGGGTAGGGCGGAGCTGATGCGCCAGCTGGCTCCGGTCGGCCCCGTGTATCAGGCCGGCACCCTGAGCGGTGGCCCGGTGGCGGTCGCCGCCGGCCTGGCCGCCCTCGAGCAGCTCAGCGACGATCGGCCCTACCTGAGGCTCGAGGAGTTGGGGGCCCGGCTGGAGGCGGGGCTCCGCCGCGCGGGGTCCGAGCGCGGCCTTCCGCTGCAGGTCAACCGTGTCGGCTCCATGCTGACCTACTTCTTCAGCGCCGACCCGGTGGTGGACTTTGCCAGCGCGGCCCGCTCGGACCTGGGGATGTTCGCGCGCGTGCACCGGGGGTTGCTCGACCGTGGCGTCTTCTGGCCGCCATCCCAGTTCGAGTCCAGCTTCCTGTCGCTGGCTCACGACGAGGTGGCGATCGACCTTTTGGTGGATGCTTTCAGCAGCGCCCTGGACGATGCCACCGCCGCCGCCCGAGACTGACAGGCTGCGGTCAGCCGCCTGATCGGACCGGCGGGGGGCGCCTTGGCCGGTGCTATACTCCGGCCGGTTTCGCAAATTTCCCCAAGAGGCGGGTGCCATGTTCAGTGACCACTGGGTTTACATCATCATCCTGCTCTTGATCGCTTTGGTCGTGTTCGGCCCCAAGCGACTTCCAGAGCTGGGGCAGTCACTGGGCAAGGCGATCAATGAGTTCCGGTCCGCGACCCAGTCGGCGACCCATGACCCCAGCTCGGTCACCACTCTGAGCCCCGCTCAGGCTCAGCCGGCTGGACCCGCCGCCCAGGGCTCCGCCAGCCCGGCGGCTGACCCCGGCCCAGAGCCGGGTTCGTCCGAGTCGGCGGGCTGATCCGCCCGTTCCTCGGCCCGTCATGGCCGCCCGCCGCATAGGCTGGCCGGCCGCGCGCCGTCCGGGCCCGGCTGCCGCCGACCGCGAGCTAACTCTGGTCGAGCACCTCGAGGAGCTGCGGCGCGCGATCATCGTCATCCTGGTCGCGTGGGCGGCCACCACGGTGATCGCCTTCCTGTTCAACCAGCGACTGATCGCAATCCTGGAGCGACCCTTGCATCTGGCGCTGGCGCGCACCCACTCACCATTCGGGCAGAAGGTGGTGGTCACCAGCCCCATTCAGGGCTTGGCGATCCCATTCGAGGTGGCGGCGGTGGCGGGCGCGGTCCTGGCCCTGCCGGTCGTGGTCTGGCAGATCTGGCGCTTCATCGCCCCTGGGCTGCGCGCCAACGAGCGCCGGTTGGCCTTTCCGTTCGTGTTCGGCACCCTGTTCTTCTTCGCCCTCGGGGGCCTGTTCGCCTATTTCGTGATTCCCATCGGCCTGGCCTTTTTGGCCACCTTCTTGGGGAGCAACGCGGTCTACCTGCCCGATCTCGGCGCCTACCTCTCGTTCCTGGCCCTGGTGGTGTTGGT
This sequence comes from bacterium, assembly GCA_021817185.1. Next base: position 7,681 of record JAKAVU010000020.1, on the reverse strand, counting down.
GTTCGGGGTCACATTCGAGATGCCCGTAGCCCTCTGCCTGCTGGGGGCGGTCGGCATCCTCAGCAGCGAGCAGCTCCGGCGCTGGCGGAAGGTCGCGATCTTCGTGATAGTGTTCGTGGCCTTGATCGTGACCCCCGGGGCGGACCCCTTCACTCCCACGTTCCTGTCCATCGCCCTGATTCTGTTCTACGAGGGAAGCATCCTGTTCATCCGCCACGTGCTCCACCGCTGATGGCCCGCGGGGACGGGCGCGAGCCCGCTGCGATTCGTCCGCTGAGCATTTTGCCCGAGATCGATAGTTGGGCAGAGGGGGCGGTCACCATCGCCGTCGGCGGGACCCGGGTGCTGTGCACCGCCACCATCGAGGAGCGTGTCCCCCCGCATCGGCGGGGCACCCGTCTGGGCTGGGTGACGGCCGAGTACGGCATGCTGCCCCGGGCCACCCAGGAGCGCAGCCCCAGGGAGCGGGGCGGCCGCGTGGATGGGCGGTCTCAGGAGATCCAGCGCCTGGTGGCCCGCAGCCTGCGCGCCGCCGTGGACATGCGTCGTCTGGGTGAGCGCACCGTGATCGTGGACTGCGACGTGCTGCGCGCTGATGGTGGTACCCGCACGGCCTCCATCTCCGGTGGCTTCGTGGCCCTGGCGCTGGCCTGCCGCCGGTTGCAGGCAGCGGGCATGGTGAAGTCTGATCCACTGGTGCGCCAGGTCGCGGCGATCAGCGCGGGGCTGGTCGATGGGATCCCGCTGGTTGACCTGGACTACGGTGAGGACAGCCGTGCTGCGGTGGACCTGAACCTGGTCATGACAGACCAGCTCGAGATCGTCGAGGTCCAGGGCACCGCGGAGGGGTCTGCACTTCCCCGCCGTCAGCTGGATCCGATCCTGACCCTGGCGGAGGCGGGCATCCGCCAGGTGCTGGCAGCTCAGGCGGCGGCGCTGCAAGTGCATCCCGCCTGACCGTTGGTCGTCAAAGTCATGGCGCCGAACCGCCTGGTGGCCCTGGCCAGCCGCAATCAGGGCAAGCTCGCCGAACTGCGCCGCCTCCTGACCGAGCTTCCGTGGCGGCTGGTCAGCGTTGACGAGTGTCCGGGCGGCCGAGACGTGGCCTGGGACGAGAGTGGAGCTAGCTACCGTGAGAACGCGGTGATCAAGGCCGTGGCCGTGCACACGGCGACCGGCCTTCCCGCGCTGGCGGATGACAGCGGCCTCGAGCTCGACGCCTTCGATGGCTGGCCCGGCGTGCAGACCGCCCGGTGGATGGGAGACGGGTTCACTTCAGAGCAGCTGCTTGAGGCCCTGGCCGCCAAGGTGGCGCGCCTGCCGGTCGGGCAGCGCGGGGCCACCTTTCGCTGCGTGCTGGCGTATCTCGACCCTTTGCGCTCGCGTGACCCGCTCTTCGTGGAGGGGGTGGTCCGGGGCACCCTGCTCGGCTCGCCCCGGGGGCGGGGCGGCTTCGGCTACGATCCGATCTTCGTGCCGGAAGGCCATGACCGGACGATGGCGGAGCTGGCGGAGGGAGAGAAGGCCAGCCTCAGCCATCGCGGCCGGGCGGCTCAGGAGCTGGTGCGCTCGCTGACCGTCAGGTCCGACTGAGGCTGAGGCGCGGCCCCTGCCAGGCCACTGCTGGCGAGATCAATATGATGGTGCGGCCGATGGCGCTGGCCGAACGGGGCGTGGTGCAGGGGTAGCACGCCACTTTTGGGAAGTGGAGGTCGCAGGTTCGAATCCTGCCGCCCCGACGGCCGGCGATCGGGCGGGCGGACTCCCGCACCGACAGCTGGCCCGGTGCCAGTTCGTGGCGACCCCGCGTCACGCCGACGCGTCGCCCGAGTCCGGGGTCAGGCGAGCCGAGCGGACAGCTCCTCTGCGACCGCTCCCAAGAACTCTTCGGTGGTGAGCCAGGCGGCGTCCGGGCCGATGAGCAGAGCCAAGTCCTTGGTCATCCGCCCCGACTCGACGGTGGCCACGCACGCCGCCTCCAGGGCCTCGGCGAAGTGCACCACGTCGGGGGTGCCGTCCAGCTCTCCGCGATGGGCCAGGGCTCTGGTCCAGGCGAAGATCGAGGCGATGGGATTGGTCGAGGTGGGCAGTCCCTGCTGATGGAGGCGGTAGTGGCGAGTCACGGTGCCGTGCGCCGCCTCGGCCTCCATGGTGCGGCCGTCCGGGGTCAGCAGGACACTGGTCATCAGGCCCAGGGATCCGAACCCCTGGGCGATCGTGTCCGACTGCACGTCTCCGTCGTAGTTCTTGCAGGCCCACACATACCCCCCCTCCCACTTGATGGCGGCAGCCACCATATCGTCGATGAGGCGGTGTTCGTAGGTGAGTCCGGCAGCTTCGAACTGAGCCTTGAACTCCTGATCGAAGACCTCCTGGAAGAGGTCCTTGAAGCGACCGTCGTAGACCTTGAGGATCGTGTTCTTGGTGGAGAGGTAGACCGGGAACCCGCGCTTGAGCCCATAGCTCAGCGACGCTCGGGCGAAGTCGCGGATCGAGTCATCGTAGTTGTACATCGCCATCGCCACGCCCCCACCTTCGAAGTCGGCGACGGAAAATTCCATCGGCTCCCCACCGTCTACCGGGGTGTAGGTGATGGTCACCTTCCCCGGCCCCGGAACCCGGAAGTCGGTGGCGCGGTACTGGTCGCCATGGGCGTGGCGGCCGATCACGATTGGCTTGGTCCAGCTTGGCACCAGCCGCGGGATGTTGCGGATCACGATCGGCTCTCGAAAGATCACGCCCCCCAGGATGTTGCGGATCGTGCCGTTGGGGGAACGCCACATCTGCTTCAGCCCGAACTCCTTGACCCTGGCCTCGTCGGGGGTGATGGTGGCGCACTTGACGCCAACCCCATGTCGCTTGATGGCGTGGGCGGCGTCTATGGTCACCTGGTCGTTGGTGGCATCGCGGTGCTCGATGCCCAGGTCGTAGTAATCCAAAGTCAGCTCCAGATGGGGCAGGATCAGCTGATCCTTGATCAGCTGCCAGATGATCCGAGTCATCTCGTCCCCATCGAGTTCCACCACCGGATTGACGACCCTGATCTTGGCCATACCCACCTCACTTGTGCCCAACGCCGCCGGCGGCGGCCCGTGGCGGTCCAACCCCAGATGGCGGAGGGCGGTCAGGGGTGGGAACTGAGCCGGTGGCCGATCGCCCGAACTCGGAGCTCGTTCACATCCCACTCCCCCGCAGGTCCACCAAGGTCAGCCTACCGCAGTGAGGGTGAGGGGCGCTTGGGGGCCCCAATCTGCTTTCATGGACTCGATGCAGCCTGGAGGGCACCCGCCCAGCGAATTCACCGCCGAGGCGCTCGGCCTGCTCGACTTCATCGATTCGGCCCCCTCGCCCTACCACGCCTGCGCCAGCGCTGCCGCGATGCTGGAGGGCGCTGGCTTCACCCGAGTCGAGGAGGCGGATCCGTGGCCCGCTGGTGGCCGGCATCTCGTGGTCCGCGGCGGCACGCTGATCGCCTGGGCCCTTCCGGAGGGGGCCGTGCCCGGTTCGGCAATGCGGATCGTCGGAGCCCACACCGACAGCCCCAACCTGCGCATCCGCCCGCGACCGGAGCTGGACCGGGCGGGCTACCGCCAGCTCGCCGTGGATCCGTACGGCGGCCTCCTGATGAACTCATGGCTGGATCGCGACCTGGGGATCTCCGGTCGGGTGGCCGTTCGAGCCGGAGACGAAGTCGAGCTGCGGCTGCTGCGGATCGACCGGCCCGTGCTCCGGATCCCCCAGCTCGCGCCCCATCTCGATCGGCAGGTGAGCAGCGATGGGCTGCGGCTGAACCCGCAGACGCAACTGGTGCCCATCATGGGGTTGGCGGGGGAGGGCCTGCCCGGCTTCCAGGATCTCCTGGCCGACCACCTCGGAGTCGAATCAGCGTCGATCGCAACCTGGGATCTGATGGTGCACGACCTGGCCGGGGGGCGGCTGGCCGGCGCCAGCGATGAATTCGTGAGCGCGCCGCGGCTGGACAACCTCGGCAGTAGCTACGCGGCCTGTCGAGCGCTGGCTCAGGTCGGGGCCGGGTCGGGGAGTCTCAGCTTGCCGGCCGTGGTCTGCCTGTTCGACCACGAAGAGGTCGGCAGCACCAGCTCGACCGGAGCGGACGGGGAGTTCCTGCCGGCCACTCTGGAGCGGATCTGCCTGGCGTGGGGATGGAACCGAGAGGAATTCCTGCGCAGCATGTCCCAGAGCACATTGGTCTCGGCGGACATGACGCACGCGGTGAACCCGAACTACCTGGACCACTACGAGCCCGGCCATCTGGTCCACTTGAACCAGGGGCCAGCGATCAAGGTCAACGCCGGACAGCGGTATGCCACCGATGCTTCGGGCGCAGCTCGCTTTTCGGCCTGCTGCCAGGCGGCCGGAGTGCCGGTGCAGACGTTTTTGGCGCGGTCCGACCGCCCCTGTGGCAGCACGATCGGGCCGGCCCTCTCCGCCCGCCTGGGAGTTGCGACAGTCGACGTTGGATTCTCCCAGCTCGCCATGCATTCGGCCCGGGAGCTCTGCGGCTCCCAGGACGTCCTGTGGATGGTGCGCGCTCTGGCTCAGTTCCTGACCAGCCCGCGGTAGGTAGACCGCCCGCTGCCACGGCCGCCAGCGCCGGTGACCCGGCCCTACCGCGTGGGCTTTGCGGACGGCGCCGCGGCTGAGTCGCCCGTCTGAAGGTCGCTGCTAGAGCCAATCCCGGATGGCGGGGGCAGCCTCCCGGAGCGACGCGAAGACCGAGTCCGCTGCGGCGAGCTTCTCCTCGGGCTCGGTGGATGCTATCCCGAGCACGGTCATCCCCGCAGCCCGGGCGGCCAGAACTCCTGCGGGCGCGTCCTCCACAACCAGGCAATCGCCCGGCGCCACTCCGAGTCCCGAGGCCGCCCTCAGGAAGCCCTCCGGGTGGGGCTTCCCTCGCTCCACGGCATCTCCGTCGACCACCAGCAACGGGGTGGGCAGGAGCAGCCGGCGAAAGCAGGCCAGTACCACCTCCTTGGTGTTGGAGGTGACCAGGGCCCACCTGAAGGGTGGCAGGGATGTGAGGAGGTCCGCCGCCCCCGGCATGGCGGGAAGGTGCTCCAGTTCACCGTCCAGCAGGGTCGTCAGCCGGCCGATCTCGTCCACCAGATCCAGCTGGGGTGCGAGCACTTCGATGACGTCGGCTGGTCTGCGGCCCGGGGTGACCGCCCAGACCGCGTCGGGATCCAGGCCGCAGGCGCGGGCCCACCTGGCCCATACCCTGCGATACACCGGCATGGAATCCAGTAGCACACCATCCACATCGAAGAGCACGGCTCTGCCCGCCTCGATCCGGCCCACATCCTCGTGGTCCAGGATGACCTGCCCATCCAGTCTTCGGGTCACGTCGCGGAAATCCCCCAGCTGGCGGTGAAGGAGGCGCCGGGCACCAGGACCACCAGATCTCGCCCCGAGCGGAACGCGTCCGGAGGGCAGCTCATCGGCTCGACCGCCAGGCTGCGACGGCGGGCGGCAGGATCGGCCAGTGTGTCTCCGGTGAAGAGCTGGAGGTAGGGCAAGTTCTGGTCGGCCCATAGCCGCACCCCGGCGCGCGAAACCGGGTCGGTCAGCCGCACCTCGGCTTCGCCTGCGGCGGTGCGGACCAGCCCGGTGTAGGTTGTGTCCAGTTGGATCCGGCCGATCCGCCGGGGAGTCGTGAAGTCGAAGTCGGATCCGGCCACCACCACCGGTTCGCCGACGGGGATCCCGCGTCGGTCGGCCCTGAGGCGCAGGGTGGCGGGCACTGCCAGCTCCAGCTCATCCACGGGGGAGAGGGGTAGAACGAGGTAGGGGTGGAACCCCACTCCGAACGGCAGGGCCTCCTCGCCTCGGTTGGAGGCCACCAGCTTCACGGTGAGCCCCTGTTCGCTGAGCTGGTACTCCACCACGCTGGCGAGCAGGTGATCGTAACCCGGTTGGGGGAAGATCATCGCCGCCAGCGTGACGGAGCTCCCGGTGACCTCCTGTAGCGTCCAGGGTATCCACCGAACCAGTCCGTGGATGGCATTGCCGTGCTCGATCTCGTTGATGGGCAGTTGATTCTCCCCGTCCGCGAAGGTGTACCGGCCGCCGTCGATGCGATTCGGCCAGGGCAACAGGATCTGGCCTCGACCGTCTCGACTCCGCTCGACTGGTGAGAAGCCGTCGACGACCGGACGGCCCCCCACCCGATACTCTCGTAACGTGCCGCCCACCTCGGTGACCACGGCCTCCTGGTCCCCGAAGCGCAGGGTGAACTGCCTTCCACTACGCGACATCGATTCCTCCCATCAGAGCTTGCCCGTCATCCATTCTGCTGCGGGAAGTGGAGAGTCGGCTGAGTGTCCTGGCCGCATGCCCCGCTGCCGCTGAGCCGCTCCTTCCGGGGCTAGCGCAAGCCCGCGAAGAGGTCCGTTTCTGGCACTGGGGCCCCGGTCTTGTCGAGCGCGCGAATGAAGTGCTCGCGCCCCATCACGGCTGCCACCACCGCCTCCGGCAGGTCCAGCAGGAACCCGTTGTCGGCCTGGCTGGCATGGGCTCTGAGGGCGGCCAGTTTGGCGGCAATGTCGGCCGCCACGTCGACGGTGGTCGTGATCACGTCGTCCTCCACCCCGAATGGCGGGTTCTCGGGGTCGAAGTCGAAAGCCGGGAGCTGCTCGGCTGAGAGCCCGGCGGCCTTGGCGGCCCGGAGGGCGTCCTTGAACGCCGACTTCGCAAACGCGGTGTAGTAGAGCTTGGCCGGTACGCCGGAGCGGAGGGCGGCCTCGCGGGCGAGCTGGTGGGCCCGGATGTGGTCGGGATGGCCATAGCCTCCGTTCTCGTCGTAGCTGACCAGCACCTGGGGCTGGTAGCGCTCCAAGAGAGGCAGCAGCCGGGTGAGTTCGTCCTCCAGCGGGGTACCCGAGAGCGAGCCCGGGCGCCCGTTCTGGGCCCATCCGGCCATCCCTGAGTCCAGGTAGCCCAGCAGTTCGAGGTGGCCGACGTGAAGCACCTCGCAGGCCCGCTCGAGTTCGCCTCGGCGGATGGCCCGGACCTCCTCCTCGTCGTGCCCTTCCTGATCGGGCTTGATCCCTCCCGGACCATCTCCCAGCTCACCTCCGGTGCAGGTGACCAATACGGTCCGGATCCCTTCGTCGGCATAACGATGGAGGATCCCGCCTGTGGAGGTGGCCTCGTCGTCGGGATGGGCGTGGACCACCATCAGCGTGAGCGGAGACGAGTTCATGAAGTCAGTTTCTCGCCTTCAGCGGACGTGGCGTGCCCCCGAACTGGCCCTCTGGTCGTGCCGACCCGGGTCAGGCCTCCTGATGCCGAAGCCGTCCGGCCGACACCGCGGTGAGCAGGGCGGCGCGCACTCGTTCGCCCCAGGGCCCGTCACCCTGTGCCAACACTCCGATCACGAGCATGAGGAACCCGACGCCGGCGAGCACCCCGAAGCGCTGTTCTCCCACCATCACCCCCGCCACCAGCGCGAAGCCGGGCTCGGTGGCCATGATGACCGCTGCCGCGGCATTGGAGATGTGCTTCTGTGCAGCGGCTTGCACCGCGAACCCGAACGCGGAGGCGCCCAGTGCCGAGAAGATCACCGCCGCGATCACTCCGGGACCGGGCATGGGCAGCCCACCCGTGAGGGGTAAGACGGGCAGCAGCAGAATGCCCACCAGCAGCAGCTGGGCTCCGCCCA
>JAKAVU010000199.1 GCA_021817185.1 bacterium | reverse complement strand
TCAAATAGCGACGATGATGCTCTACTTGGCTTCGCTTGAGTGCCTCATGTGTACAAACGCATGGTGTAAACCCGATTTGGTCCCAACATCCAGCCGCGCCTGCGATTGTACACACGGGACTCTTGCGCACCGGCCCCAGGATGGCGTATCACGCTCAGGTTACCTTCCCAGTCGGGGCAACTCGTGGGGCGGTGGCCGAGGGTGATCTCCACTTCACCATCCCACTCCAGGGCCACACACCAGCGATCGCGGCCGTCGGCGGCTAGGCGAGCCAGGTGTCCTGCCCATGGGTCACCTTGAGCAGCATGGCCCAGGGGTCTGGTGGCACCCCACCTCTGCCACTGCTGGCACCGACGCACTCCCTCCCCAGCGGCGTCCAGCGGCTCAACATGGTAATAGCTTCGCATACATGTCGCCTACCAGCTGCACCGGCTGTGACCGGCAAGGGCGGGACCATCAATGTCTCGGTGGACGGTGGGGAGGGATGCGCCAGGCTTCGCGCCTTGGCTGCCTCCTGCTGTGAACCGGTGAAGCTTGGAAACCACCACTTGCGAAGTCGATGAAGGGCTCCACTCACTGATTCAGGTCTGGGGCGCTGTCACCGGCGAGTCCGGATTAGCCACCTGTCCCACTCCGCAGCGTACCATGGGTGGAGACCGGCCCAACCCCTACAGACCCGAGGCGGCAACCATCGCGATCAGCCGTGCGCATGAGTCCTCCGGACCTGATTGGGTCGTGTCCAGTTCCAGGTCGTATTGAGCGTATCTGTGGACGATCTCACTCAAACCAAGCGCAAGGCCAGGATATCGATCGCGTCGTGCCTGCTCGCGCGCCTGCGCAACCAACGCGTCGCAGCGCACTGCCACCCAGTCGACTCGCAGACCATCCAGAGCCTCCTCCCAATCGAGGACGTCCGCTTGGTCAATGGCGACATCGTCGACAATAACGTTGAAGCCAACTTTGGCTACTGCCGCAACAGTCCGGTGGTACGCACTTTGCAGCCGACGACCGACGTCACCAACGCGAACCTGCACGCCGCCGGCGGCCGGCTCCAAGCGAACCCCATCACGGCAATAGGGGCCCTCGAAGTCGCCGGCGCTAAACCACTGCTCGGGTAGCTTCGCATTGAAGTCATCGGTTCCGATTGGAATCCACAGGTCGCCCACACTCGCACGGGCAGCGCAGAACATTTGGAGAATCGTTGACTTACCTGCACTCGACGTGCCATTGAGAATGACGACTCGACCCGCCGCGACCACGGGCGCAGAGTAGCTAGGCCCTCCACTCCGTGTCAAGGGCACCGGTGGCGCCGGCATTGACGCCCGTGGCGTCGGGGCCCGAAGTATGATCCCGGTCGCTGGAATCTTCCGCGGACCCGACCGGTTTTGGAGTCAGTAGATAGTACCAGGGCCGAATGGCCGCCACGCTGCCATTCGGCCCCTGCGCTGCCCTAGCGCTTCCATCCCCACTGCTGCTACGGCGTCATTCCTTCCTGACTCAAAGATCGCTCGAAAGTGCGATTCCTTCGTGATTGGCAACGTGCTCCCGAGCGTTCCCGGAGCCAGATCGTCTCCCGGCGCTCCAGCAATGGTCACATCCCCGGGCCTGCTCGGGTGCGTGAACTGCCCATGATCTCCCGCGGTCCTGGGCCGTACCTCTTCCCGTCCGTCGCTGGTCAGCTCCCGGAGCACCTCTCGAACCTTCACGATCCGGCCTCGTCAAGTGGCGCGCTGGAGCAGCCGTCCTATGCGGTCCGGCAACCGGAGCTCAGGCGAAGATGGGGATATCGTGGGCCGCGAGGAACATCCCAACTTCCTCACTCTGCGGCAGGTCATTGACGTCTACGCCCTGGCTCACGTTGAGGAGTTCGATCCCCAAGGGCTCACCGGAGGACTCATAGTCGATCCGCCGCTCTGAACCGAGGTCGTCCCCGTACGCGTAAGTGCCTTCCCTTAGGGTGATGTAGACCGCATCAGCTTCTCGATCATGCTCTAGGTGCATGGCATATGTTCCTCAGTCCGCTGCTGCGATGCTCCGGGGTGGGTTCGAATCTTTGGCAACCACCACTTTTACACGACGGCCGCCGGAATGGCCTATCACGATCGAGTTACCTTCCCGGTCCGGGTAGCTCGTGTGGTGGTCGGCAAGCACTGTTTCCACCTCCCCCTCCGATATCTGGCGCTGCCTCATGCGATCACGGACGTGGGCCGTGTAGGCGAGCCTGGCTCCCTCTGCATGAGTCACCTAGAGCAGGATAGCCGAGGTGTTCAAGTGGTCCGCTGGAGCAGCGCGCTCAAGAGGTCGGCCACCCGGCCCCGATGAAGGGCCCCCGGACAGTCAAGGCTGACAGCCACAGAGGTCTGGATTGACGGCCACAAGGCCCTGCCCGCGGCTCCAGACTTGACAGCCACTGGGTCGAAACTCCCCGATTCTGAACGTAAGCCGGCGGCACGCGCCGGAGATCCAAAAGGGAGCCGACGGTCAGATTCGAATTGACGGCCAGCTGTTTACAAATCCGAAAACAACTGTTCGCCGACGTGCGTCAGCGACCATGGCGAACTCCAATCGGGAGGGCAATCGGCCCGGATGTTCGCCTGTGACCGCCGATGACCGCCCCAGCTGGGGTCAAAAATGGGGTCAGGTGCGTCCTGATACATCCCAGCTGCTGGCCATCTGCCAACCTACCGGCTATTGCACGCTGCCCAAGTCCGAGACGGTGGGTCTGGAGGTCCGCACCGTTGGAGTGGTCCGTAGCGTGTCTAGAGGGCACTGGAGTGCCGAGGGGCTCGTCCAACCTTCCGTGCATGGGTCCCCTCGAACGCCCGATCAGGTCCTTCTCGCCAAGGAGTCGACGGCCGCCTCCACGGCGGCGTGGTGACGGCGCACCATGGCCGTGACCTCCTCCGGCGACTCCGATGCTGGGGCCTCCTCCGCC
>JAKAVU010000019.1 GCA_021817185.1 bacterium | reverse complement strand
CGCGAACCCGCCCCGCTCGCCGATCGCCCGCACGATCCGCTCGCGGATCAGGGCTTCGGAGTCCGCGGGCCCGGCCCCGGGAGGCATCGAGCGCAAGTAGTCGATCACCAGCTCGGGGTCGCGGACCCACAGCCGATTGCGGTGCCGGCTGATCCTGATGGCGGTGAACCAGGGACGCAGCTGGGCCGGGCCGTTGACCAGGTCGAAGGTTGAGGACGCGCTGCGGCTCTCCCTCTCTCCGGCCACCCCCCGGACCAACTTCCGCAACTCGATCAGGTGCCCGGGACCATTGGTCGCCGCCACCAGGAGCCCCCCGGGCACCAACACGCGGGCGATCTCAGCCAATCCTCTGGGAAGGTCCGAAACGTGATAGAGCATGTGGTTGGCGACCACCATCTGGAAGCAACCGTCCGCGAACGGGAGGTCCGTGACCGTCGCCGCCTGGACCTGGATGGCCACGCTCAGACCCCGGACCGCGGCGGTGGCGGCGTCCACCATGCCCGACGATTGGTCCGTCAGGGTGATGCTCCAACTGGCGGGAATGGCCGAGGCGTTGTCCACCCAAAGGCTTCCCGGCCCGCAGCCCACCTCCAGAACGTGGCTGCCCTCAGGCGACCTGAGGAGATGCCGAAACACGAACTGGTGCCAGGGGACCTTGGCGGTGGAGGCCTCCCGGTGCAGGCGTTGTCGGCTGGTCAGATTGTGGCTGTCGCGGTACTGCTCCACCACCCACTCCGGTGCCCCAATCTGCCCCACCGACGGATTGTACTATCGCCCCGACGGTCTCAGCTGCCCCTATCCTTGCCAGGGGACGGCCCGTAGCTCAGTTGGTTAGAGCGGGGCTCTTATAAAGCTCAGGTCGTGGGTTCAAGTCCCACCGGGCCGACCATTTTTGATCTCAGCGAGCGCCGCCAGATGCCGCCGAAGTCCCCCTCCGACCGTGCGATAGTCAGTAGTCGGCCCGCTTCGCCGGACCAGACGACACGGGGCCGGTCGGTCAGTAGAGCGGGCCCGAGGGGGGAGAGAGGCGGTGGTGCGCTCCGCGCCTACCTCCTCGGTTCACCCAGACACGCGGGGCAGTAGGTCCAGCAAGTTCCCATCGGGATTGTGCATCACGCTGCCTCCGGCTGGTTCACCCTGCAGGTCACGTCCCGGCCACCTTCGTCGCGCCGCGGTACTCAGGGCTGAGACCAGCGTCCCGCCTCATCCCTCGCCACGCGGGAAACACGAATGGGGAAAGCGTCGTGACGGCATAGACGGCTGCAGCGATCAGGAGGCTCGTTCGTAGCCCGATCGCGGAGACCGCTGCCCCACCGACGAGACTCCCAAAGGGGATGCCCGCCCACGCGAGCGCCCCCACAGTGCCGAGCACGCGGGCCTGAAGGTGCCGCGGGACTCGTTCGTATTCGATCGCTCCCAGAATCGGATTGATGCCGCCAGCGCCCAACCCGCTCACGAACGCGATCACCAAGATTGGCGCAAGGCCCGAGATGAAAGCGACTGCGAGGTAGCGCGGAGCCCCGGCGAGGAGAAACCCGACGCCATACGTGAGTCGGCGCGGTAGGTGCGGCGCGAGCCAGGTCGTGAGTCCGTTGCCGGCAACCGCTCCCAGCGCGAACGCACCACCGAGGAGACCGAGATCTGCCGCGCTGTGCATGATGCGGTCAGCCCACACTGGGAAGAGAACAGCTCCGCCCGCCTGGTCGACGAAGTTGGTGACCAGCACCATCACGGCGATCCCAAGCAACAGCCGGTCGGCGCGGAGAAAGCGCAGCCCCGCTCGAAGCGACGCCAAGTAGCTGGCCTCTACTTCGCCCGGAGACTCCGAAGTCTTGGGCGGCTGAGCACGCAGCGGCACCATGATTGCGACAAGCAGGGCGGAGAGGGCGAACGTCGCGGCGTCGAGCGCGAGCACGTTCGTCGCCGAGATCAGCACGACGAGGCCCCCAGCCGCCGGAAGGCCAATGAGTGAAGCGAGCCTGCCCACCCCGTCGTAGAGGCCGCTCGACCGCTCGAGGCTGGTCTCGGCGATCTCGGTGACGCCGGGGACGAGGACATAGCGCGCGGCGTCTCCGGCCCCCCGCGCGCTGCCGCCCACGCACACGAGGACGGCAAGGAGTGGGATCGAGAGGTCGCCAAGCCCGTGGAGAATCGGGATTGCTCCCATGGCCAGGGCTGCCACGAGGTCGGTGACCACAGACGTCCTCTTCGCGCCCAGCCGGTCGACGATCGGTCCACCGAGCGCCTGGACGGCCACGTATGGACCCATCTCGGCGAAGGCAATGACGCCGGTCGTGGTGGCGCTGCCGGTGGTGGTGAGGACGAACCAGGGGATCGCGAGAAACGTCATGCGCGTCCCAAGGGTCGAGATCCCGACCGCGGACAGAAGCCCCGTCAGCGGCGCCCGCCTGCTCCTCACGGCGCCGACTGGTCCTCGGGCGCCGGGAGGATCTGAAACTGGACGTGAACGAGGCGCGTCCCAGACGGGCTCCTGCCCGGCTCATGGCGGTACGGGGCGCAGAGCTCGTGGAAGTCCCGCGAAAGTCGGGCTGCCTGTTCGGGGGTGAGATCGAGGAGCCAGTCGCTGATGTCCCAGGAGTCCGTCCATTCGGTTCCGAGGATCTCGGCTGCGGCTTCGACCGCGTTAGCGAAGCGGACGATGCGGTCTGCATAGGTGTGGGCAACGGCACGTATGTACTCGGCCCCGACCTCGCGCTCAGCAGGTTCCGTCGATGACACGTACCAGGTCGATCGGTGGACTGCGCGCCAGTAGCGCTCGCGACCGTGCCCGAGGCCGGGCTCTTCGACGACAAGGCCGTGGGCGGCGAGTTGGCGGAGGTGGTAGCTCGTGCTGCCGCTCGACTCGCCGATTCGGGCCGCCAGCTGGGATGCGGTCGCCGGACCGCGTTCCACCAGTTCGCCGCGGAGGCGAAGCCGAATCGGGTGGGCGAGACCCTTCAGCTTGCGGGGATCGAGGACGAGGTCGTGCTCGGGTTGGTAGCCGACAAGTTCCTTCGGAGGCTTCTGCGAGGGGGATCTGGCCATGTGCAAAGCTTATGTTGCAAAGATAGCTTTGTCAAGCTGGCGGAGTGAGTCACCGGAGATCGCCACGACTGCTCTACGCCAAGCACCTCCGTCTGGCCAGAGAGCAGGCCGAGCCGGAGACCGCCCCCCGGGTCGAGGCGGCCAGCGACCTGCAGGCCGCGCTCTATGAGGCCGAACTGGAGATCGCCGTCCTGCCACCCGAGTACACGGGGCTGGAGCGACGGGCCAGGGCGGTCACCCTTCTGTACGAGGTGTTCGCGCAGCGTCGCAACCTATAGCGACACGTGGGCCCGAGTTGGGGGTGGCCGCCGAGGTGCGCCCGGCCAGGCCCCACATGGCGCCAGACTGACAATCGGTTCGCGCCGGCGACCCGGGGCAATACGGCCCGGCCGCTTCGACTCGGACCGGATCTGAAGAGAGGAGATAGAAGCATGAGCCCAGACGAACCGCTGACCGGCCATGTCGCCATGGTCGCGGGAGCCACCCGCGGCGCGGGGCGGGCTATCGCCATCGAGCTCGCCCGGGCCGGAGCCGAAGTCTACGCGACTGGCCGCCGCCGCAGCAGCAGCCGTGGCCCGTCCGAGATCGGTCGCCCGGAGACCATCGAGGAGACCGGGGCCCTCATCAAGAAGGCAGGCGGCAGAAGCACGGCCCTTCGCGTCGACCACGAGGACCCCGGGGCCGTTGCGGACCTCGTGTCGCAGATCGAAGCCGAGCAGGGCCGGCTGGACGTGCTGGTGAACGACATCTTCGGTGGTGACCGCTATGCGGAGTGGGACAAGCCCCTCTGGGAACACGACTTGGCGGGCGGCCTCCGAATGCTACGCATGGGAGTGGACACCCATCTCATCACGTGCGCCAAGGCAATCCCCCTGATGCTGCGCAGCGGAAGCGGCCTGATCGTCGAGATGACCGACGGCACCAGCAAGGCAAACGCCGACTTCCGCCCGGGTGTCGGCCTCTACTACGACCTCGTGAAGGCAAGTGTCGAGCGCATCATCAAGGGCCTTGCCGTCGAGCTCGCCGACCGCCCCGTGACCGCTCTCGGCGTGACCCCCGGCTGGCTCCGTTCAGAGAAGATGCTGGAGGGCTTCGGCGTGACCGAGGACAACTGGCGCGACGCTTGCGCGGCGGCGCCGGGATTCGCCATATCCGAGTCACCGACCTACGTCGCTCGAGGGGTGGCGTCCCTGGCCTGCGACATGCAGGTGTCTCGCTTTGCCGGCCAAGTGCTTTCGGTTCGCCAGCTCGCCGACGCCTACGGATTCGATCACGGATGCCCCGACGATATCGACAAGTACCGCTGAGACGGCCCGGTCCTTCTTCAGCGGTCACCTCACATGCTGATGGTGCCGGCCGCGCAGTGCGGCTACCGGTGGAGGTGACGCTGGACCGAGACCTCGACGCCGCGGTGAACCTCACCTGGTAGTCGGTCACCAAGCCGTCGCATCCAGGGCGGGGAAGCCGCCAACCAGCGGTGCGGCCCGCCCACAAGAGCCGGCCGCGGCGGGCGGGTGGCTCGGCAGCGGCAACCGGGATCTCCTGGAGCCCACCGGCTGGATCGGTGGTCCGGCATCGGCGCAGGCATCTCGCCTCCCGTGCCTAGCCCGGGAACGGCCGAACCTGCGTGGAGTGGACGCAGCTGGCGCAGTGGCGGCGGTGGGTCGTGCCGCAGCAGCGATCGGAGGACGTGGAAGTAGGAAACCCGGGGTCACGCCCGGGATTCTGCGAGAATGTCCGCGTCACTACTGGGGGCGGGCGGGGAGGCCCACCCGGTTTCGGCCAATTTGGGGGTGGTGTCGGCGCTGTCTCCAGGGAGAGCAAGCCTTGTCTTTGGTTCTGATCCTGACCGAGGAGCGCTACCGCGAGGAGCTGGAGGAGCTGGCGGTCGCGGCCGGGTTCGCTGTGGGGGAAGTGGGCGGCGCGGCTGGAACCCTTGAGGCCGAGGTGAGCGGGATGCTGGCGACGAGCCCAGACCTCGCCTTCTTGGTCACCGAGAGGACGAACCCGACGCTCGGCAGAGTACTCGACGACCGTCAGGTCCGCTATTGGCTGGTGCAGGTCGGCAGCCCCCGGGGCGCCGCCCTCAAGCCGCCGGTCCGCCAGCCCCACCGCCACCTCCTGGGGCTGGATCGGTCGACCACGGCCTACCTCTCCCAGCTGCTCGATGACTGGAGGGACCGCGAGCAGGTGCGGGTGGATTGCTTCACCTTCGGGTTCCGAGATGGTCTCCCGGAGGAGTCCGACTGGGTGCTGGACACCCGCTTTCTGGACAGCCCCTACTGGATCCCCGATATGCGCCAGCGCTCCGGCAAGGACCCGATGGTCCGCCGCCACATCATGGCGCAGCCCGGCGCCCAGCGGCTCGTCGAGTGCTTTCTGCCGATGCTGCTGGACCTGCTCGACCTGTATCAGGCCCAGCGGCGCTCGGTGCTGAGGGTCGCCATCGGGTGCACCGGGGGGAAGCACCGCTCGGTCGCCATCGCGTGTGAGCTCGTCGATCTCATCAATTCCTCGGGCAGGGCCACCGCCCGCCTGCTGGACCAGCCGCCCCTGCACCTGCCTCAAGCGCTGGACTGACGACGGGGCGGCCCCGTGATCAGGAACCCATGGATTGCAGGAAACGTCCGCCGCCGCCGGCGGTCGACGGCGCGGCCGGCAGCACCGACCGCAGGAGGTCCTCGTATGCGGTCCGCACCTCCGGGTGACGCAGGAGGAGCAGGTGGGCGTACTCCTGGACCACCGGTCGGGGAGGCCGCGCCAGCCGCAGGTGGACCTCCTCGGGGAGATGGTTGGCCTTACGGCCGTTGCATCGCTTGCACGCGACCACCTGGTTCTCCCAGCTGTTGGCGTCCCCGCCCCGTGACACCGGGACCACGTGGTCGATGGTCAGCTCGGCTGGTCCGGCCCGGACCCCGCAGTACTGGCAGGTGTGGTCGTCGCGCAGCAGCAGGTTGCGCCGGTTGGCCCGGATGAGGCGCCGTGGCACCACCACGTTGCGCAGCAGCCGCACCACGATCACGCCCTCTCCGAGGCGGCGATGGGCCAACTCCCACTCCACCGCGAGCCGGTCTGAGTCATCGAAGAACGCCACCCTCTCCTTGGTCAAAAGCACCACCAGGCGGCGGCGACTGATGACGTTGAGCGGCTGCATCGAGGCACTGAGCAATAGCACCGGCATGCTGCCATTGTGCACGCTCGCACCCGACTACGACGGGCGCAACCCCAAGGCGGCTCGGAAGCCGTGCAGCGTGCCGGGCATCGCGGCTCCCAGCAGGTAAAGCACCAGCAGCACCGCCGCCGCCACCAGCACGCAAAGCACCAGGTAGCTGGCGACGGAAGGGCCCGACGTGGGCGCCGGAAGCTTTGGGGCGGACAAAGGTTAGCGCTCCGCCACAGGGGTCAGCATCCAGACCGCCTCTCCCGGGCGCGCCTGAACCGAGCACCACTCCAACTGGAGGGTCGACCGCCAGGTGAGCAGCCGCGGCAGCCGGCGCGCGACCTCCTCTCTCAGGGGCTTGGGGTCACCCGGCGCCACCCGCTCCTGAAGGAGACGGTGGCAGCGCTCCAGAGCGGCCTCCGGAGAGGCCGACTCCAAGACGACCACGGTTCCCCCTGCCGTCCTGGGTAGGGCAGCGAGGACCGCTCCCAGCTCTCTGTCGTCGGCACCAAGGACCACCAGCGGATCACCCTCGAGGGCGGCAGTGGTCGCCTCTGGCTCCCCGGCGGGCAGTTCCACCCAGCCGCTCGACATCCAGGTGGCATCGCCTGCACACAGAGCCCACGGGCGCGGGCCGGCCCTGAGCAGGGCGGGCTCCAGCTCCTTCATGACCCGCCCCGGGCCCCGGCCCGCCAGCAGCAGCCCTCCACCCGCGGCCACCCAGGAAGCGGCGGCAGCCAAGGTCCCAGGTGCCACCGCCGGCGTCGAGCACCGAGTGACCCCGAGGCTGGCCCTGCGTGCCGGCGGCGTGGCGACAAAATCGATCTCGAGATCTCCCGAGTAGCCCCAACCAAAGCCGGCATCCTGGGGCAATTGGAGGGACGCTCGGGCGGCCGCGAGTGCCTCCTCCACAACCGCCGCCGAGACGGGCTGTCCCCGGCTCACCATAGAACCGGACTGGCCCACCAGCAGCGGAGAGCCCTCGACGATGCGCACGGACTCGGCCCCCTCCTCCAAATGGGGCCGCACCAGCGAAGGCGCGGCACTGAGGTCAGGATTCCCACTGGGCCGGAGCTGGGTGATGAATGGCGCGTCCGGGCTCCGGGCCGACGGGGGAAGTGGCACTCCCGTCAAGGGAGAGGCTTCGCGCCAGTCCGAGGGCGCTGGGGACGCGTCCGCCGACGGCACCTGGCGACGAGGCGGCGCGGGCACCAGGACCAGCTCCACTCCCGCGATGCGCAGTCGGCCGCCCACGGGCAGCAGGGCGCTTTCCCCAGGGCTTAGTCGGTGGCCTTCGACCCAGGTGCCGTTGGGAGCGCCGAGATCGTGCACCTCGATGCCGTCGGGGTCGGGGAAGAGCTCGCAGTGACGGCCGTCCACCGCTCCCCGGGGGTCAAACTCGGTTAGGTCAACATCCGGGACTCCTTGCTCAGGAGTGATCCTGCCCACGATGATGGGGAAGCGTTCCAGGGTGACCGTGGCGCCGTCCGCAGCCCTCAGCGCAAGTTGGCCGCTCAGCCCCCCCACGGGTCCGCTCACGGTCGCGATCTCAGCCAGCGCCGCGGGCCCGCAGCTCCGCACTGAGGGCGGGCAACACCTTGAGCACGTCGCCCACGATCCCCAGGTCGCAGAGCTTGAAGATCGGGGCGTCGCGGTCCTTGTTGATGGCGACGATGTGGGCTGCGCCCTTCATCCCCACCGTGTGCTGCATGGCACCGCTGATCCCGCATGCCAGATAGACGTCCGGTTTGACGGTCTTACCGGTCTGACCCACCTGGCGTGAGTAGGGCACCCAGCCCGCATCGACCACCGCCCGGCTGGCCCCCACCGCGCCGTGGAGAAGCTCCGCCAGCTCCTCCACCAGGTGGAAGTTGGCGGGGTCCTGCAGCCCGCGGCCACCGCTGACCACAACCCGGGCGTCCTCCAGTTTCGGCCCGGAGGCCGGCGCCACCACCGACTCGATCCTGCGGGCGCCGAGTGGAGCCCCTGCGGGCACTGCCACATCCATCACCCGGGGAGGGGCGGGAGACTCCGAACGCTGAGCGGCGTACGACTTGGGCCGGATCAAGACGCAGGGCGTCGGCCCCTGGACCAAGGTCGTCACGTTCTGGGTCGCCCCGAAGATCGAGCTCGCGATGGCGAACCCCTCTCCGGACCGGCTCACCGCGGTGGCGTTGGCGACCACGGTCAGACCCAGCCGTGCCGACAGCCGGGCGCAGATGTCTCTGCCGTCATAGGTGGCGCCGAACAGCAGCAGGTCGGGATGGTGCTCCGATACCAGCTCCGCCAGGGTGGCCGCGTGCGGTTGCGCCACATGATCGCGGTACTGGGAGTCGGTGCCGAGGTATACGGTGGTGGCGCCGTACTCGGCAAGCTCAGCGGCCGCAGCCGTCGCCCGGGGATCGAGCACGATCGCCTCCAGCTCGCCGCCTAGCCCCCGAGCCCCGGACAATATCTCCAGCGAGATCGGGCTCACCTGGTCGCCCGCCATCTCCACGAAGGCCCAGATTCTCGGCATATCAGATCACCTTCAGCTCGGCCAGATAGTCGGCGACCAGCTGCGCAGCCGAGCCATCGTCCTCGACCACCCGCCCGGCCTGGCGCTCGGGGGCAGGTTCCACCTCGACCACTCGCTGGTGCCCCATCTCCTCGGCGATCTGCTCGGGGTCGAGTCCGATGCCGGCCAGGTCGACCCTCTCCAGGGGCTTGCCCTTGGCCCCCATGATCCCCTTCAGAGTGGGATAGCGCGGCTCGTTGATGCCCCCGGTCACGGTCACCACCCCGGGCAGCTCCGCCTCCACCACGTCATGCCCGGCGGGTGTCTGGCGCTGGATCCGGATGGTCCGGCCGTTCAGCTCCACCTGCTTGGCGAAGGTGAGCGACGGCCAGCCCAGCAGCTCCGCGACCGCGGCGGGTACGGTGCCGGTGTAGCCATCGGTGGACTCGGTGCAGGCCACCACCAGCTCGGCGCCGGTGTGAGACACGGAGGCCGCCAACACCCGCGCGGTGGTCAGGGCGTCCGCACCTGCCAGCCGCGCGTCGCACACGTGGAGGCCGGACGCGGCGCCCATCGCCATCGCCTTGCGGATGACCTCCACCGCGCGCTCCCCTCCCATCGAGATCGCGACCACCTCTGACCCGGTGGACTCGGCCAACTGCAGCCCCGCCTCCACCCCATAGGAGTCGCCGGGGTCGAGCACCACCTCCACCCCCTCTCGCACCAGGCGGTGGGTGGCTGGATCGAGGGCACCGGCTCCCGACGGATCGGGGATCTGCTTCACAAAGACCGCAATTTTCAACAGCGCCCACTCCGGCATCGGATGATTCGACCATTCATCTTACCGGCCACCCGATCGTGCCCCGCCGGGGAACGGATCTGGCCCAGACGTATAATCGCCGGGCCCGGCCATCGCCGGGCGAGCCCGCTCACCCCGAGCGGGTTGGATCATGGCCCCGTGGTGTAGCTGGCCCAACACGCCACCCTGTCAAGGTGGAGATCGGCGGTTCGAATCCGCTCGGGGTCGCCAGTTCCTCATCCGCACCGCGCCATCGCCGGCACCTAACATCGCTGGCGTGTCGGTCCATCCATCGGCCGTCGCTCGACTCTTGAGTGCCGCGGAGAGCCAGGAGCGGGGCGCCCCGGGCACCACGTCTAGACCTCCCATTGGTCTGGCCGACGGCGGCAACTCGAGCCGGGTCGGATTGACCTGGATCCCGCGGGGAGTAGCGGGAAGCGGATCAGGGAGCCGGTTATGACCGGCGCCTCCGGGCTGGGTTTGGAACCCATCGCCGAGATCGCGGCCGGTCCGCCGGCGGTTGCGCTGAGCGCCCGAGTCCCGACGCCCACCGCGTCTGCCCCGGGCCTGCCGGCGCGGTCGATCGATGCGGCCACAGCCGGGCAGTCCTTTCCTTGGTTCGACGACGAGCCAAGCCGGCGGGCGATCCCCCGCGTCCTCCGTCCCGCCTCCCGGGGCGCGCCGGTGTGGAACCGGCGCGAACTGAGCTATCCGCTCCGGCGGCACATCGACCCTCTGCCGGAGCGGCATCGCCATGGAGACCGTGCCGTCCTCTGAGGCTGGCCCGCTGGGCTCGCCCCTGCCGCAGGAATTTCTGGACCAGCTATCCAACCAGGAAGAGGTCTTGGTCTCGTCGCGCGACGCCAGAGGTACCGGCAGGGTGGCAATGTGGTTCGCGATCTCCCCTCGGGGTTACGTCTACCTGTTGACACCGTCCTTCAGCCTGAAGGCCCAGCGGTGGCAGGAGGACCCGTGGGTTCGGCTCACCGTCCCCGGGGGCGGGCCCAGCCAGGAGGGCGTCGTCAGGCGGGTTGGGTTGGCCGAGCTGGAGGGCGATCTTGCGCTGATCCTGAGTCGGTTCGCGATGGCGGGAGCGGTCACGGCTGAGTCGCTCGCCTGGATGTTGGAGTCCGGCTCGCACATGCTCCTGCGGGTCGAGCGCTCCAGCTAAAGCTCCGCGGCGTCCGTCTCAATCGTGGCCCGAAGCAGGGCTTCGGCCCCGTCGGCCACCTGGCGGGGCTCGGTCCACTCCTCAGGGCAGTGGCTGCGACCATCTCGGGAGGGCACGAACAGCATTCCCATCGGTGCCATGCGAGCGACATGGGCGGCATCGTGACTGGCCCCCGATTCCAGCTCCATGGGAGTGCGACCCATCTGCTCGACCGCTCTTCCCAGGAGCTGGCGCAGGCGAGGATCGCAAGGGACCGGAGGCTCGCTCGACAGCCAGGTCAGGCGGGCCTCGACCGACCTGTCGTTGGCCACCCGGGCCACCATCCGTTCCAGCGCTTCGGAGGTCTGGCTCAGCCACGACTTGCCGGTGCTCCTCATCTCGACGACGAGCTGGGTGAGGGCCGGGACCACGTTGGCGGCGTTGGGCTTGACCAGAATCCTCCCGGTTGTCGCTACTCCGTGCCCCACATCTTGGCTGCGACCCAGGCGCTCGACTCCCAGCACCAGCTCGGCGGCAGCCACCAGGGCGTCATGCCGGTCATCCATCGGGGTCGTCCCGGCATGATCGGCCCTGCCGGTGATGTCGATTTGGGCCCGGGCGATGCCGACGATGGCGCTGACAACCCCCAACGGCAGGCCCGCCTGCTCCAACCTCCGTCCCTGCTCAATGTGTAGCTCCAGATAGGCGTGAACCGAGCCGGGCCTCCAACGGGCCGCTTGGAGTTCTGCGGGCCTGCATCCGGCGGCGGTCAAGGCTTCCGCCAGAGTACGTCCCGAGCCATCGCGCAACTGCAGGTGGTCCGAATCGAGATGCCCCGTGACCGCCCGACTCCCCAGACAACTCAAGCCGAACTCGTTTGGCTCCTCCCCCAGGAAGTCGACCACCCAAAGGGGGTGACGCAGAGGCGACCTCACGAGCTGGCGGGCCACTTCAAGTGCGGCCACCACTCCGACCATGCCGTCGAAACGGCCCCCGCCGGCGACTGTGTCAGTGTGCGAACCGATGACGATGGGGGGCAGCGTCGAGTCGGCTCCCGGGAGGCGTCCGATGAGGTTGCCGGCGGGGTCCCGCTCAGCGGCGAGGCCCGCCTCCTCCATCAGGGTGTGGACGAGCGTTCTAGAGGCCTGATAGGGAGCGCTGAACACTCTCCTGGTCCACCCAGGCAGTCCCGCCTCGACGAATTCGGCGAGGCCAGTGAGATCGGCCCAAATGCGATCCCCCGACACCCCGGCGGCGCGCGGATCAGTGGTGGGTTCGGGCATGCGCGCAACCGTACCAGCAAGCAACGCTTGTGCGGGGGACGGCCGAGCTGCTTTGATTTGGTGATGCCCGACCGAGAGCAGGCGCTCGCTCTGCTGTATGAGCACACCAAGGGGGACAGCCTCCGCCGCCACGGGCTGGCGGTGGAGGCGGTCATGCGCATGGCGGCGACCAGAAGCGGGGGCGATGTCGAGCAGTGGGGGATCACCGGGCTTCTGCACGACTTCGATTACGAGGCTCACCCCGATGACCACCCCTTCTGGGGCAGGAGCGTTCTCGAGCAACGGGGCTACCCGGATGATGTGGTGCTGGCCATCCAGGGCCACGCCAATTTCAGCGGGGTGCCCCGAGAACTGGCCATGGCCAAGTGGCTCTTCGCCGTCGACGAGCTGACCGGGTTCGTGATGGCGGTGGCGATGGTCCAGCCCGGGCGCGAGGTGGCACGGGTCCAGTACCCATCGGTGCGCAAGAAGCTGAAGGACAAGGCGTTCGCCCGCAGCGTGAGCCGCGAGGACATCAGCCAGGGCGCTGCCGAGCTCGGGGTTGAACTGGAGGAACTGGTCCCCCTGGTGGTCTCTGCCCTGACCCCCTTGGCCTCAGACTTGGGGTTGGGCTGAAACGTTAACGCAGCTCGGGCCGCTCCGCGGGTGTGGCCGAGGGACGTGCCCTGGTCCGGTCACGGCCAAGGCCGGTTGGCGCCGGGCGCGGCCAATTGGCCCTGGCCGACCCGCCGGATCGGTGGGCCTATACTCGGTTCACAACCCAATCCCGGGGAGGTGGCTGAGTGGCCGAAAGCGCCCGCCTGCTAAGCGGGTGACGGGGCTTAACCTCGTCCGAGGGTTCGAATCCCTCCCTTCCCGCCATCCTCGTGCCCCCTTCCGCCCGCTCCGGCTCGACGCGGAAGGTTGGGCCGGGCCGGCCTTTCGCCCCACCTGGTTGACAGGGCCGGTCGGGTCGACGCAACCTGCCTCAGACCTCCCGGCGGCTGAAACTGAGAACGGCGACCACCAGGACTGATCCCACCCAGAGCGCCACGTAGGCCAAGTAGGCCGGGCTCGGTCCGCCACTCACCTGGAAGGTTGAGCCCAGCCCGTGGCGCGCAGCCGCCTGCGAGCTCAGCGGCTCGATGGCGAACACCGCCGCTCGCCACATGCCATCGGTGGGCAGCAGGAAGTGGGTGACCACCCCGAGATCCGCAAATGCGCGATTGTGGAATGCCTGCCCAAACGCGCCCGCGACCCCGCCCAGCCACATGGTGCCGAACGCCATCACCGAGATCACGGCGGTGGTGATGGTCGAAAGTCGGGTGCTCAGGACGAGGGCAAAGGTGAGCAGGCAGACTCCCTCGGCAACCACGGCGGCCTCGGCCGACCCGATCTGACGCGGCAGGTAACCGGTCGTCCAGCTCACCAGCAGAAAAATCGCCGTGGTCGACCCCACGGCATAGACCGCGGTGCCGGCCACCAGGCCGACCCAGCGCCCCAAGAGGTGCTGCGACCGCCGCACCGGCCGGGCCAACAGCGCTTGGGCAACCCCTGACTCGAGATCTCCAGCGATGGCGGGAGCGGCCACGAAGGAGCAGCTGAGCGCCAGCACGAAGCTGAACATGAACATGACCAGCAGCAGCAGCTGCGCCGAGGCCAGCTGCACCTCGCCCGCGGTCAGGAGCTGGCCGCCCAGATGCAGATGGGGAATCTTGGAGAAGCCCCAGCCGGTGAGCGCGAGCACAACCACGGTCAGCCCCAGGAGGGCGTGCACCAGGCGACGTCGCAGCAGCTCCTTCAACGTCAGCCGGGAGATCGCCCAGAGGGTCCTCACCGGCCGCCCACCAGCTCCAGGAAGCGCTCCTCAAGGGGTTGCTGGCCGGGGTCGACGGCATGGACCCTGGCGCCGGCGGCAACGATGGCAGAGACCAGATCGGGGACTTCGGCCTCGGCAACTCCGTCGAAGATGAGCCAGGGCCCATCGACGCGGAAGGGAGCCCGGGCAGCCAGACCACGGAGCTGGTCCCCCGTGAGCCCGGAACAGCGGATTCGAACCTGAGATCGTCCCAGCACCTCCTTGAGGCTCCCCTGCACCACCACCCGGCCGCCGTCCACGATGGCGACACGGTCACAGACCTGCTCCACCTCGGAGAGCAGGTGAGAGTTGAGCAGCACGGCGATGCCTCGCTCGCGGAGGTGGCAGAGGATCTCCCGGAAGTCGTGACGGCCAACCGGATCCAGCGCGGAGGTGGGCTCATCCAGCAGCACCAACCGGGGCTCCCCCAGCAGGGCCACCGCCAAACCCAGGCGCTGCTGCATGCCTTTGGAGAAGGTGGAGACCCGTCCCTGGGCGCGATCGGCCAGGCTCACTGTGGCCAGCGCCTTTTGGATCGTGTCCTGACGCCGGGAGGGCGCAATGCCGGCCAGTTCGCAGTGAAGGTCGAGCACCTCCTCCGCCCGCAGCCAGCCCTGATACCGGAAGAGTTCGGGAAGGTACCCGATCGAGCGGCGCGCCGCCAGCGAGCCCAAGGGGAAACCCAGGACGGTGCCCCCGCCCGATGTGGGCCGCGAGAGCCCCAACACCAGGCGGATCGCGGTCGTCTTACCGGCTCCGTTCGGACCCAGGAAGCCGAAGATCTGCCCCTGGGGCACGGTCATGCTGAGCCGGTCGAGCGCGAGCTTCCGGCCATAGCTCTTGGTGAGCTCCGCCACCTCGAGGGCGGGGCCACCGAAGCCGGGCCCCGGGCGGGAAACGGTATCTGCCACTGGACCTGCCACGGGGACCACCATATTCCGGATGGCGGTCGCCCGGCCGCCACCCGGTCAGAGCGGCGCGGAGTCCAGCTCCTCAACCAGCGCCGCCACCCGCCGCCCGATCTCGTCGCGGATGCGTCTCACGTCCTCAAGCGGACGGTCCTTCGGGTCCGGCAGGGTCCACTCGATGTAACGCTTGCCCGGGATGTAGGGACAGCGGTCGCCACAGCCCATGGTCACCACCACGTCGGCCCAGCGCGCCAACTCGTCAGTGAGGAGCGCCGGCCTGCGGCCGCTGAGGTCCTCCCCTATCTCGGCCATGGCCTGCAGCACGTGCGGGTGAATCGCCTCGGCCGGGTCGGTGCCCGCGCAGGCAGATGGGTGCCGCCCCTGAGCCGCCAACTCGAAGAGCGCCCGGCTCATCTGCGAGCGCCCCGCATTGTGGACGCAGACGAAGAGCACCTTGGTCATCGTGCCAATGTAGCTGGCGGCTGCATCACAGCATCACTCTCGACTGGTCTCCCTGGTCGAGGGATGAAGCGGCAGCGCTGTCCAGGGCGGCCTCCAGGATCGCGGGTACCTGATCTTACGCGGAGGCACCGCCTGGGCTGGTGCCACGAGGCCGCGGTCAGGTGGCCGCCGGGCTCGGCCGGCGGTGAGACCTGGACGGCGAGCCGGTCCGCACCCAGCGGCAGGCCACGGACCGGGCCCCGGAGCACGGTGGCGTCCGCTCCCGGCGTGCATCGGCTGTTACACGGCGGCCCAAAGGACGTAGGATGCGCCGATGAGCATGGAATCTCAGCCGCCCGCCCCCCATCGGGAGCTCTCGACGATCTGGACCCTGCCGGCGCGCTTGAGGCGCCGCTATCGGGAGACCGCCGCCGAACGTCCGGATGAGGAGATCAACCTTCGAGTCCTGACCTCGTTCCTGGGAACGTTCGCGACGGTGCGCATCATCACCCACGGGATCAGGGGCAACTGGCTGCCCCTCAAGAACATCGAGCTGGGGGGCAAGCAGGGTGCGCACCCGCTGCACATCCACCACCTGGTCTGGGGCATCCTGACTCTGACCGGTTGCGGCTACGTTAGCCTGCTGCGCTCCGAGCACCGGTGGCGGCGAAGGTTGGCACCCCTCTACGGAGCCGGTGCGGCCCTCACCTTCGATGAGTTCGCCCTCTGGCTGCGGCTCGAGGACGACTACTGGAGCTCGCAGGGACGGGCCAGCGTGGACGCGGTGATCGTGCTGAGCTCGGTATTCGGGATGGCGGTCGCCGCGCCATCATTTTGGCAACGGATATTCGACGAGGTGGTCAACACCGCCAGTCCAGCTCGGCTGTCGGGCAAGATCCGGAAGTCGACTCCCCAGCGCGCATGAGCGCCCTGACCAGACCCACACAGAGGTAGTAGCGGTGCCAGACGAGTTCCTAACCATCGAGCAGGTCGCCCAGCGGCTGGCCCTCCCCCCGGAGATGATCCGTAGGCGGATCGAGTCGGGTGACATCCCCGTCCACTGGGTGGAGGCCGAGGGCAAGCTGGAGATGCGGGTCGCCCAGGAAGACATCTCGAGCGGCGCCGCTGCCGACACCGGTTACAGTGCCGGCAGCCCGCTCTCCGGCCCATACGGAGCGGCGCCGTCCTCTGACTTGGGGAGCTCCGCCCCAACCCCAACCGATGCTCCCGCCCCGCAGTGGCCGGACACCGCCGGCTCCGAGTATCCCCAGGGGTTGTGGACGCCGGCCGACGAGATGGAGGCCCCGGAGCCCAGCCCATGGGATGCGGGCAGCGAGGAGATGCCCCTGACAGAGCCGGAGGGCGCAACCGTTCCGGTGTGGAGGCCCGACCCGGCGACCTGGGAGGACGAGCCCCTGGAGGAGGAAGCGCTGGCGGGCGAACTGCACCGAACCGCGGCCGAGGTGCAGTTCGGCAGAGGCGCCGGAGACCAGTCCTTGGAGACGCCCACCCCCCAGGAGGCTGGCGAGGAGCGTGGGGAGGTGGTTGCCGCCTGGGCTGACCAGCCGGTTTTCGAGGCCTTTCCCCCAGATGGCTCTCCAATCGCGGAGGCATCCCCCTCGGAAGAGGAAGTCGTGGAGCCAGAGGAGGGCTTGCCGGCGGCGCCGGCCTTCGGGGTCCCACCCGAGCCGGTTTTCGACTACGGGTCAGAAGCCGTGGAGCCGGAGGAGGAGCCGACGACGGCGACCGCGGACTGGGCCGCAGCCGGGCCGGCCACCCCGGCGTTCG
>JAKAVU010000018.1 GCA_021817185.1 bacterium | reverse complement strand
CTAGGCGAGATCTGCCGCCGCAACTCCCACATGATCTGGTAGTGAGGCACCACTGCGCAGAACCGCAAGTGGTGCTGCCGACACCAGTTGAGAAACCCCACGCTGTAGAAGCCACTGTCCGCTCGCAGGCGCACCTCCCCGTGCCTCGCCGGCAGGGTTCGCAAGGCTCGCAGTACCAGTCTGGCGGCGAGCGGCTTGTCCGATGCGTGTCCTGGTCGGAGGTCAGCTGCCAGCACCCGGCGCCGCTCTGCCCAGGTGCAGAACAAAGAGCCGAAGCTGAGCTTCCCCTCGTAGTTGTAGGTGGCGTCCTCCTTCTGCACTCCATGAACTTCGGTGTTGGTGGAGTCCAGATCGAAAGTCACCGGGTCTGCCTCCGGCAGTCCCAGCATCCGGTCCAGCTCCACCCCGGCCCGGGCCAGCTCCGTCACTACCGCCTGGCACTGCCTCTGCGTATACCGCGGCAGCAACTGGCTGACAGTCTCTGGCGCCGGCACCTCTGCCACCGCGCGCAGCACCCGGCCAGCTTCATCCTCGCGCAGGGGATCCAGATGGGCCAGATGGCTACCCCCAGCCAGGATCGACTACGCCAAGCACACCAGCAGCTGCCCGCCCATGAGCCCTCGCTGCCGCTGCTTGAAACGTCGCACTCCATCCACAGCCGCGTTCAGCCGCTCCACCAGGTGCAGCTTTGAGTTCAGATCCCGGACCAACATCAGTCCGGCGTGGCCGGTGAGCGTGGGATCGTCAGCGCCTCGGTGAACGGTTGGGGCGGATGCGCTACGCTTCACTTGCTGGGTGCCTCCTACTTGGAACGGGCGGTCGTTGTACAACCCCCATTTTCCAAGTCAGCGAGGCACCTTTGCTACCTGCCCCACACGCTCCCCCCTGCCCTTACCCACTCATTCAGGACTGAGTTGAAAGCGTGGGGCATAGCAGGTGCCATAGGTGGTACCATATGTTCATGAACAAGACCACCGTGTACCTACCGGAGAGCTTGAAGCAGTCCCTCCGGCGGATGGCTGCCGTGTCCGGCCGCTCGGAGGCTGAGCTGATCCGCGAAGCTGTCGCCGCCCAGGTCCGTGTCTCCGCCCAACCACGACCGAGGGGTCAGCTCTTCACGAGTGGCGACTCGTCGCTCGCGGAGCACGCCGACGAGGCGCTCGCTGGTTTCGGTGAGCGCTGATCGCACTCGTCTGCGACACCAGCGGACTCCTCGCGTATTTCGATGCGAGCGACGCATACTGCGCTGAGGTCAGCAGGGTCATCGAAGCCGAGTCGGGTCCCTTCATCGTGTCGCCCTACATAGTCGCTGAGCTCGACTATCTGCTGGCGACTCGGCGAGGGGTAAACGCCGAACTGGCTGCACTCACCGAGCTGTCAGGAGGCGCATGGGAACTGCCGACCATGGAGGTCGCCGACCTTCGAGAAGTCTGCCCCGTGATCGACCGGTACCGAGATCAGGATATCGGCATCGCAGATGCTTCGTTGGTCATCCTTGCCCACCGGTACCGGACAGATCGTCTGCTCACTTTGGATCGTCGTCACTTTCGCGTGATCCGCACGAGTGCTGGAAAGCCGTTCAAGGTCTTGCCTGAAGCACCGTAACCGTGGCAGCGGAGGCCGACGCGCAATTTCTCGAGTTCGCTTTGCCTTGACCACCGCCCAGCCGTGCAGGTGATCCGTGGAGCCGAGGGCTCGGAGTCCGGTTCGAATTTCTTGCATTGGTGGACCCGAACGCAATCAATTCGAACCGCCTCGACAATGCCGCTGTAGGCTGAGGTGCGGCAGGTTGAATCAACACCTGCCGACCGGCGTATCGTGCCGAGAGTCCTTGTTCTCCACCAGCTTGGGCTTCGCGACTCCGCGATCGGGAGACACCTTGGAGTGACCGACAAGACCGTCCGGAAGGCGGTCACGTGGCACTTGGAACAGGGTCAGCCGGGCTCCGGGTGAGCCGGAACGCCACGAGCCTCCGTCGCGGTCATCGATGTCGACGCCGCACGTCTCCGACGAACTCATCTCCTCGGGAGCCGGGCTTCTCGAATGCCGACTCATAGTCGTAGGTGGGCAGACGAGCAATTCATCTGCCGGCGAAACGCGGCCTTCTATGCGCTGCGAAGGTACTCGCGCATGGCCAAGGGGATTACCGCGGAGACCGTGGTACACTCGACAGCCCCACCCTCCGCGGCCGCGGCCCGAGGGACGGGCGCCAGGCGAGGGCGGGGCGGCGCTCTTGTTCCCGGGTGCCGTCAGGAAGTTATGACCAAGACGGCGCGCCCGGATGCCTCTACTAGAGCGCGGATGTCCGCGGGGTCGCTGGTGATGATCCTGTCTCCCGTGTTCGCGACAGCGACCACGGTCGCGTCCACCGCGTCGCCTCTGCCGGCACGCCCCAGGAGCACTCCGGCTTCCTGGCCCAAAGACCGGTCGACCGCCCTGACGTCGACCGAACGAAGGAGTCGGGAGAGAACGGCTTGGCGACCTGCTGACTCTCTCCACACTTGGGCGACGACCGCGCCGTTGCTTCGCAGCTCGAGCCCGCTTCCTTGCGCCACACGCAGGCGGGCCGCCATGGCACGATCGCCCCGATCCAATGCAACGAACGCACCTGCATCAAGGACAACTGCGCTCACGCGGCTGGCTCCGTTCTCGAAGCCGTGGGCAGACCAAGCTCGGCGGTCGCTCGCCGAAGCTCATCGACGGTTAGCGACCCATGCTCCACTTCCCAGCTATCAAGGAACTCGGCCAACGCCTCCGCCCGCAGGCGGGCAGCAGCGGCATCGGCCAGCCACGCCGACAGCCCGCGGCCGCCGCGCTGAGCCGCCGCGCGCACTGCGTCACCGAGATCGGGATCGAACGAAACACTCAGCTTGTCTACCTTCACACGCGGATCATACCGTGGTGGGACGTACCATGGCATGACGCAAGTGGACCCGGTGCTGCTCCGTGTCCATCACCTCTGAAGCGTCCAGAAGCTACGTGGCTCCGTTGTGCCTGCCACGACGCGCTCGGCCGGGCCCCGATCGGGCGCTCTGGAGGTAACTGCTCACAGCCCTCGCTGGTCAGAGGGCAGCGAGGGCTGTGAGCAATTACTGGCCGACTACTTCGAGGACGCTGCGGCCCACCTGATCCAGAGAGCCAGAGCCAAGGACCAGCGCGTGGGCGCCTGGTGGCACCTTGACGCCAGCGGGGCCGAGACCCACGCCGTTCCCCAGCACTACTGCACCTCGTATGACGATTGCCCGACGGTCAAGACCGGCCGTCGCAATCCCCGGATGCAGCGGGTCGGCACCGCCACCGCCAAGGCGACGCGGCAACTTCTGGTGACCATGCCGGTTGAGGAGCAACCCGGCTCGATCTCAATCGAGGGGCTGAGCGTTATCCCCAGCGGGGCCAGCGTCGTTGACCACGAGCGCAACGGCCGTCGCTTCACCCCCGGCGGGCACTGGTGGTTCACCAGGGACATGGATGCCGGGGTGAGGGCATACTCCCGCGGAAGCAGGGTGGTCAAGGCGTGGCACGGGTTTCTTCACATGGAGGTGATAGACCACTTCACCCACGCCCCGGTCGCCAGCCGGCTGGCTCCCGCCGATCAGCAGGAGCACGCCGCTTACGAGGCACTCTTCGAGCGGGCCTAAAGGCACCTCGACGCCGTCCCATACCTGGTCGCCGGTGACGCCGGCTACTCAGTGGAGCACGCGTTCAAGTCCAACAGCAACTTGGGGGTCGGATCGGTCTTCCCGTTTCGCCGCCACGCCGGCAGCGAGTCGGCGCACCGCCAGCCGACTGCAGTCTACGACGAGCACGGCATCCACAGGTGTCGCCGCTGCGGAGGGGAGGCGGATTTCGTCCGGTTCGCCGTGACCAGGGGAAAGGGGCGGCTCTGGTTCCGTTGCCGGCTGCCCCAGTCGCAGAAGTGCCAGGGCGAGCAGAGCATCTTTTGCGACCAGGCGCCTCGTCACCTGCTCCCGGTCTGGCGCATCGAGCCAGCGCACGCGGCCATGCGGGTTTCCCATCAGTCGTACGAGCACAAGCACCGCGACCTGAGGTCCAGTACCTGCTGGCACCAGACTGCCTGGCACTGCGCCCGAAGCGGCCCGGGATGGCGTGGCAACAACTTCGGGCCCCCGCGGCCATGCTCATCGAGTGGCTGAGGGTCTTCCAGCGCGGCGGCTGGGGCGACAGGCCCGCCATGGTCGGCCCAGCCCGGGAGACAGGTCGTGGCACCATGGTGAAGCGCCTGCTCCAGCTCCGCTCAGACCGTCGCGCCGCCGCCAGGGCGCCGACGGGATCCGATCCACCGATCGTGATGGTGCCACCCGCCGCCTGAACTCGACCGCCCGCACGACGGGATGAGTTCGACGCAGCTTCAGATAGGCGGGCCGCACAATCGTGCCCGCTTGGACGCCTTCCGGGCCTACTCCTGGACTCAGATCCGCGCCCTCGGGCACGCTCAAGCTGGCTACATCCCCTTCAATTGCCCCCAAAACGCCACCTCGGAGCAACCTTGCAACTCTCTTTGCAACAACCCTGGTGCGGCTCCCGGTCCCCTGGGGCCGGTTCGCCCGGAGCCTCGAAGTCCGTCGTCACGCCCCCTTCCCGCGACGGCACCACCCCGGCCAGTCCAGAGCGCAGGCGAACACCCAGCTCTTGCCCCGCTCCAGATAGACGCGCGAGGCCGGGGCTCCGGGCCAACCTGCCTCGGAGCCGCCCCGGCCTGCCGCCGGGCCGCTCAGGATGCCGTCAGCACGACCGGGATCGAGACCACGTCGATCCGGGAGCCGTCTTTTGCGGAGAGGTCAAAGACGGTGAGCTGTCCGGCGCCAGCGAGATGGGTGTGATAGGGGAAGGTGAAGTCGAAGTGGCCGCGCTGCCCGGTGCCGGAGGTGGCCATAACCGACTCATCGAGGACCAGGGTGCCACCGGCGTCGCGCAGCTCGATCCGGAACTGGGCCTCAAACACATTGGCCGTGCCCACCACCCGGATCGAGGTCCCGACGGCGTCACCGGGGGCCGGGGTCTCGACGAAGATCGCCGGGAGCACCGACTCGAAGTCGGACCGCTGGACCGGTTGGCTGAGGCTGATGTCGGCACCCAGCAGGTGGGTCACCACCTGGCCCTGGAACTGAAACTGGACGCGGGTCACTCCGGGGAAGTGGGTGAGGGTGAAGGTGACCTGGGCCAGCCGCGCCAGGGCCGATGACGGGCTGCCCGAGCTGCTGAACCCCCCGCTCAGGTTGACCGTCGCGACCTGCCCCGAGATGCTGAGGCCGAGCAGCCTGGTCCCCTGCGGGACCTGCGAGCTCAGCCCGGCCTGGGACTCCAGGGCGGTTGGGCCGCTCAACAGCTCGGTCATCGCGGCCCGGGCGATCGCCTTGGTGGCGGGCACCTGGTGGTGGGCGGTGCCGAGGTGATCTCCGCGCATGAGGTACACGTACACCGTGGTGGCTGCGGTGGAGGTGGTCGGCGAGGGGCTTGGCGAGGTGGTGGCCCCAGCTGATGGGGTCGCGGATGGTGAAGGGGTGGGCCGGGATGGGCCCTCGCCGCAGGCGGTTGCCGCAACCAACACCCCGAGGACGGTCGCCATGACCGTCGCGGCGGTCCGCAGGCGGCCAAGCCTGGCCCTCCGGAGGTACCGACCGGCGCCCTCCGCCCAGCTCAATGGTCCCGCCCGCCGCGCCCGCTCACCTGGCGGGAAGCCCCGGTGAGGACCCCCTCGGTTCCCAGTTCCTCTGCTGCTTGTCTCGCTCATGATCGACCTCTACGACGCTCACCGCGATGGAAGGCCACCCTCTGACTGTGGGCCGGAGACGACCTCCCGCCAAGAGTGCTTTCGCGAGCCACGGCCGCGGATCCCACGCACGCGCCTGCGGGTAAACGCCCGGTCCCCGGGCCGGGGGCGGCCCCCCCATCGGCAAGTGGCTGGCTGAGGTGCTGGAAGTGGGCCGTCGAGCCTCAGCGGGTAGATTCACCCGGCTGGCGGTGGGCGCTTTCCAGGTGACGTCGGAAGGCGCCCCGGGGCCAAGCTGAACCAAGGGCCCGGGCCTTTCCGGGTGGTGCCGTCCGGGGCAGGCGGCCGCTGGTTCCGCCCCAGGGAGACCGCGATGGACAATCAGGTCGCCGCGAGTTCCTATCCAACCTCGCTGACCGGCAGCCTCGATCCGGGGATGAGCCGCTGGCTGTGGCTGGTGAAATGGCTGCTGGCAATCCCCCACGTGGTGGTGCTGGCTGCTCTCTGGATCGCGGCGGGGGTCCTCACCTTCGTAGCGGGGCTGGTCATCCTGGTGACGGGCCGGTACCCAAGGCCGATCTTTGACTTCAATGTCGGGGTGATGCGATGGAGCTGGCGGGTGGCCTTCTACGCCTATGCGGCGCTGGGCACGGACCGTTACCCACCATTCAGCCTGCACTCCGACCCCACCTACCCGGCCGACTTCGCGGTGGAGTACCCGGAGCACCTCTCCCGCGGCCTGGTCCTGATCAAGTGGTGGTTGCTGGCCATCCCACAGTACCTGGTCGTGGTGGTGCTCACCGGGGGCTTCGGGGTGGTCCTGGGCGGCCCCGGCCACATCATCACCGGCAGCGGACTCATCGCCCTTCTGGTGCTGATCGCGGCGGTGGCTTTGCTCTTCTCCGGCACCTACCCCCGCCCGCTCTTCGATCTGACGATGGGACTCGACCGCTGGTGCTACCGGGTCCTGGCCTACACTGCGCTCATGACCGACCAGTACCCGCCCTTCCGGCTCGACTGTGGCGGAACCGAGTCCTCGGCCACGGTCCAGGCGACGGCGGGCCCTGCCCGAGGTGGCCGTGCGGCGCCGGCCTGAGCCCGGGGGCGGCTTCCGGCCCCGGGCCGGCCGCACCGGGCTGCCCGCCGTCCGCCCCGGGTGGCGCAGACTGGCGTTGCGGCTCCCGGGTGAGCCCCCTGCCCCGACGACCGTGATGATGAGCCCAGCTCTACTGCTGGGAGTGGAGTTCGGGATCGATGGGGAGGCCGGGGCCGCGCCGTCGTGAGGAGGAAGGGCATGCGTGGCTGGAGACGGATGAACCGGTGGCAGCGGGCCGGGATGGGGGTGGCAGCAACAGTTCAGCTGGGGTTGGCCGCACTGGCGGGAGCCGACCTGGCACGCCGCAGGCCGGAGCAGGTCCGCGGCCCCAAGTGGCGGTGGGCCCTCCTCATCGGGGTGAACTACGTCGGTCCGCTCGCCTACCTCCGCTGGGGACGCATCGCCGCCTCCCCGCCCGGCGCGAGGGGCGGGAAGACGGGCCCGGCCAGCCCCGCTACCTCCTAGGGCAGCGGCCCGGTGCGGGCGAGTTGGCGGGCATTCCTCGCCGCGAGTTGGCGCACGGGGACGGCCCGGCGCGGGCGGGAGCCGATGAACTACCCCCCCAAGGAGGGGCGGGGGATTCTGGAGATTCTCCGCGCCAACGTGTTCACCCGCTTCAACGCCATCCTGGCCGGCCTCTTGATCGTGGTCGCGGTGGTCGGGCCCCCTCAGGACGGCCTGTTCGCCCTGGTTCCTGCGGTGAACACCGCGATCGGCGTCCTCCAGGAGCTGCGGGCGCGGCGCGCGCTGGCCCGGCTCACCGTGGTCACGGCGCCCCGCGCCCGGGTTCGCCGGGACGGGAAGGTGCTGGAACTCCCGGTGGAGTCGGTGCTCCAAGGGGACATGATTGAGCTTCGCCCCGGCGACCATCTGATCGCCGACGGCAGGGTGCTGAGCAGCCGAGGGCTGCAGGTCGACGAGTCACTGGTCACGGGCGAGTCCGAGCCGGCTGAGAAGGAAGCGGGCGCCCTGGTCCTCTCCGGATCTTTCGTCGTCGCCGGCTCCGGCGACATACGGGCGGAGGCGGTCGGGGAGGCCGCCTACGCCCGGCGCCTGGAGAGGGAAGCCCGGACCTTCAAGCTGGTCAGATCGGAGCTCCAGGCCGGCACCAACCGGATCCTGCGCGGGGTCACCTGGGTCATGGTCCCGGCGGCGTTCCTGCTGGTCAGCGCCCAGGTCATTCGCTCCGGCTCCCCCATCGACTCCGCCCTGCGCGGGTCGGTGGCCGGGGTGGGCGCCATGATCCCCGAGGGGCTGGTGCTGCTCACCTCGATCGCCTTCGCCCTCGGAGCCATCCGTCTTGCCCAGCGCCGGGTCCTCATCCAGACCCTTCCCGCCGTGGAGGGGTTGGCCCGGGTCGACGTGCTCTGCATCGACAAGACCGGCACCCTCACCCAGCCCACCATGCGGGTGGCGGCGGTGAACCGGCTCGGTCCGGCCGACCCCGAGCCGGTCCTGAGCGCCCTGGGCGCCGCCGACCCGGCCCCCAACGCCACCATGACCGCCCTGGTCCGGGAGTACCCGGCTCCTCCGGACTGGCGCTGCTCGAAGACGGTGCCCTTCTCATCGGCCCGGCGGTGGAGCGCCGCCGAGTTTGACGGCCACGGCGCCTGGGTGCTGGGGGCGGCCGACGCCCTCTTGGGACCCGGCGCCCAGGCTCCAGCGGTGGCGGAGCTACTGGACCGCGGCGCCGCCGCCGGGGAGCGGGTGGTCCTGCTGGCGGCGGCGCCCGGCGGTCTGGCGGATTCGTCCCTGCCCCAGGACCTGCGGCCGGCGGCCGTCGTCCGCCTCCAGGAGGAGCTCCGGCCCGAGGCCGAGCCCACCGTCGCCTACCTGCTCCGCCAGGGAATAACGGTGAAGGTGCTCTCCGGAGATGATCCCCGGACGGTGGCTGCGGTAGCCCACCGGGTCGGGATCCCAAACAGCGAGCACGGGGTGGACGCCGGCCACCTCGGCGATCACCAGGAGGCTCTGGCCGCGGCGATGGCCGGCGGCTCGGTCTTCGGGCGCGTCGGACCCCAGCAGAAGCGGGCGATGATCGCCGCCCTGCAGTCGGCGGGCCACGTCGTGGCCATGACCGGCGACGGGGTGAACGACGTGGCGGCGCTGAAGCAGGCGGACATCGGGATCGCCATGGGCTCGGGCAGCCAGGCCAGCCGGGCGGTGGGGCAGGTGGTGCTGCTGGACAGCTCGTTCGCCGCGGTGCCCATGATCCTGTCGGAGGGGCGGCGGGTCATCAACAACGTGGAGCGGGTCGCCGGAGTGGTGGTGACCAAGACGGTGTACGCCGCCATGCTGGCGCTGGCGATCGGCATCCTGGCGGTGCCCTACCCCTTCTACCCCCGCCACCTGACCGTCGTCAGCGCCTTCACCATCGGGATCCCGGGGTTCTTCCTGGCCCTCGGCCGCCGCAACCCGCGCGCCCGCGCCGGCTTCACCTCCCGGGTTCTCGCCTTCACCATCCCCGCCGGCCTGGCCGCCGGCGGAGCGGTGCTCGGGGCGTACCAGCTGGCACGGGCTAATCCCCAGGCCACCGCGGTCCAGGACCAGACGGCGGCCGCCCTGGCCCTGTTCGTGGTGGGCATCTGGGTGCTGGCGAGGCTCAGTCGGCCGCTGAACTGGCCCAGGGCGGCGCTGGTGGCGGCGATGGTGGTGCTGGGAGCCGCGGCCGTCGCCGTCCCACTCACTCGGCAGGTCTTCTCAATCTCGTTCCCACCTCCCGAGGTGCTGGTCGAGACCGCCGCGGTGGCGGCGGGCGCGGTGGGAGTGGCGGCCCTCTGGCTGCGGGTGGAACCAGCCGTTAGACGGGCCCTGCCGGAGCGCTCGCATGGTCACTGACGGCCAGCTGCGCCTCCAGGAGCTGGTTGGTCGCCGCGGGGCGATGGTGTTGTTGGCGGCGACCCTGGCGGGCCTGGCGGTCGGCGGTGCGCTGACGCTCCTCGGTCTCTCCAGGGCCGGCAGCGCCAGCTGGGTGGCGACCACGGCCCTGGCGATGGCTCCCAGCCTCTGGTGGGTGCTCGACGGCCTGCGCCGCTCCCGACTGGGGGTCGACGTGATCGCCCTCCTGGCCCTGGTCGGGGCCCTGCTGGTGGGCGAGTACCTCGCCGGAGCGGTGATCGGCGTCATGGTGGCCAGCGGTCGGGCGCTCGAGGCTTGGGCGGCGGCCAGCGCCCGCCGCGAGCTAAGCTCCCTGCTCCAGCGCGCCCCCAAGGTGGGCAAGCGGCACACACCCTCCGGCGTGGAGACGATCCCGCTGCAGCAGGTCGAGGTGGGCGACCTCCTGCTGGTGGGGTCCGGGGACGTGGTCCCGGTCGACGGCGTTGTCGCCAGCCAGCTGGCGGTGCTGGACGAGTCGGCCCTCACCGGCGAGCCGCTGCCGGTCGAGCACCCCGTGGGGGAGCCGGTTCGGAGCGGAGTTGTCAACTCCGGGGACCCGTTCGACCTCCGGGTCACCGCCCGCGAGGCGGACAGCAGCTACGCGGCGATCGTGCGCCTGGTCCGGGAGGCCGAGTCCTCCACGGCTCCCTTCGTGCGTCTGGCCGACCGCTACGCCGCCTGGTTCCTACTGGCCACGCTGCTGATCGCCGGGGGGGCCTGGGCCTACTCCGGCGACCTGGTCCGGGCCGTGGCGGTGCTGGTGGTTGCCACCCCCTGCCCGCTGATCCTGGCGGCGCCGGTCGCCATCGTGGCCGGGCTGTCGCTCGCCGCACGGCGGGGCGTGGTGGTCAAGGGGGGCCGGTCCCTGGAACAGCTGGCGCGCTGCCGGGTCCTGCTCCTGGACAAGACCGGGACCCTGACGATCGGCCAGCCCGAGGTGGCCGACGTTCTGAGCGCCGGGCCCCAGCCCGGCACCGAGATCCTGCGCCTCGCGGCCTCCCTCGACCAGGCCTCCTCCCACGTCCTGGCCGGCGCCATCGTGCGCGCGGCTCGCCTCTCCGGTCAGACCCTCAGCGCGCCGACTGGGGCCCGGGAGGTGGCCGGCTCTGGGATCTCCGGGGTCGTCGACGGCATCCCGGTCGCCGTTGGTCGGGCGGCGTTCGCCGGAGCCGCCGAGGGGCTCCCCTGGGTGCGCGCCGCACGCCGCCGCGCGGCGCTGGAGGGCGCCGCCACCGTGTTCGTCCAGGTCGGCCCGGCCGCCGCGGGCGTCCTCCTGCTCGCCGATCCGGTGCGGCCCGACGCGGCCCGGACGCTGCGAGCCCTGCGGCGAGCCGGGATCGAGCGGGTGGTGATGGTCACCGGGGACCGTCCGGAGGTCGCCCAGGCGATCGGCGCCGCGGTCGGGGTGGACGAGATCTTCGCCGAGCGCGCCCCGGCGGACAAGTCCGACGTGGTGCAGATGGAGCGCCGTCGGGGCCCGGTGATGATGGTCGGGGACGGCGTGAACGACGCTCCGGCGCTGGCCCTGGCCGACGTCGGCGTGGCGATCGGAGCCCGGGGCGCCAGCGTTTCCTCCGAGACCGCCGACGTGGTGCTGACCGTAAACCGCCTGGATCGGCTCGGGGAGGCCATGGCGGTGGCCCGCCGCTCCCGGTCGATCGCCATGCAGAGCGTGGTCGCCGGGATGGTGATGTCCCTGGCGGCGATGGGGGTGGCGGCGGCGGGCTATCTCCCACCGGTGGCCGGCGCGGTGCTGCAGGAGGCGATCGACGTCATCGTCATCCTCAACGCGCTTCGGGCGCTGCGCCCGGGACGGGGCTCCCGGGCCCTTCCGGCGCCCGACGCTGACGTGATCCGGGAGTTCCGCGGCCAGCACCCCGCCATCCGGGCCGCGATCGAGGGCATCCGGACCGCGGCGGAGGCGCTGGACACCGAGGAGCCGGCGGATGCCCTTCGCCGCGTCCGTGAGCTGCGGGCCTCGCTGGTGCGCAAGGTCCAGCCCCACGAGGAGGCGGAGCAGACCGTCCTGTACCCGGTGCTGGACCGGCTGCTGGGCGGCACCGACGCCACCGGGACGATGAGCCGGGCGCACGGCGAGATCCTCCACCAGATCCGGCTTCTGGGCCTCCTGCTCGACCAGATGGGCTCGGACGCCCCCGGACCCGCCGACCTGGCCGAGCTCCGCCGCCTCCTGTTCGGCCTCTACGCGGTGCTGCGACTCCACACCGAGCAGGAGGAGGAGTACTACCTCTCACTGGCCGAGGAGTAGGCGCCGGCGCCGCTCACGCGAGCGGCCCCGACCGGGGCAGGGCAGCCAGGGTGGAGCCGGCCCTCAGTCCGGCTCCAGCGGTGCGTTCGCGCTGCCCCCCTCGTCATGATTCTGGTCCACGGTTATGGTGGCATCGTCGGGTGCCGCGCCCAGCTCACGCAGCCGCTCGCGCATCTCTCACATCTGCCGCTCCATCTCCGTCACCTCGCGGCTCTGCCGAGCCAGGGTCCTCTCGCGCTCCCAGGTGGCGTAGCGGTCGGCGGTGCCCACGACCTTGCGGCCGAGGGGCCCGAACCTCTCCTCGGCCCTCTGTTCGACCTCCTCACGAAGGTCCGCCACCTGCCGCTGACGATGCTCGATCTCGGACCTGAGACGGACGGTGAGCTCGTCCTTGAACTGGCGCTGCATCGCCAGCTCCCACCGCTGGAAGAGCTCGTCAGCCAGCCCCGCGGCGAGCTGGCGCATCTCGGCGGGCGCGGCCACCAGGGCCGTTCTCGGGGGCGCCCCTCCCGACTGTCTGGACTCTGACGGGTCTCTTGCCGGCTGCCCTCCCCCGGCCCCGGCAAGAGGATCCGAGGCACCCGGCGTCACGGCTGCGGGCCGGCCCGGCTCCCCCCGCGCGATCGACTCCGCAAGCCGCGGCATCCTCGGCCGCGACCCGGACCTCGAGCCGGCCGTCAACTTCGACCACCCGGGGGGATGGGTCGCCGGCCACGATCCGGCCCCTGGCCTCCTCCACCGACAGCCCGGTGCGCCGGGCCAGGTCCTCCACGGTCAGCAGGCGCTCGTCCGAGGTTGACCCCTCGCGGGCGGCGCCAACCGCCTCGGGTCGGCCAGCTGCCGACTCCCCCATCACCTCAGGCCGACTGCCGCCCCAGATCCTGGCCCCAGCGTCGGGCCCGGTCCAGCTCACCGTCGCGAAGGGGACCGTACTTGCCGCTCACGTGCAAGGCCTCCGGCTTGACCACGGATCGGTACCCCAGGCGCTCCGTGGCCCTCAGGACCTTGGGGGAGGCGCTGCCGAAGGGGCCCCGCACCCGGGTATCGAAGGCGGCGCACCGGCCGGTGCCCTGAGCCAGGCCGTCGAGCCACTGATGCATCGGAGGCTGGGTGAGGTCGGGGTCGCTCGGCGCGCGGCCCACCTCGGTCCTGACCCCCTCCAGACGTTGCTGGGTGGGCACACCGAAGGCGATGACCGGACAGCCCGCGACCAGGAGTCCGGCATCCGCCACCACCTGGGGAGTCGCCTCCGAGGTGGAGAGGACCCTGGTCCCGGGTCCGATGCCATCGGCGATCGCCCGGGCCACCGCCGCCGTGTTCCCCCACAGGGACTCGAACACCACCACCGCGTTCATGCCCATCCCTCCGTCGGGCGGGGTGCCCGGCTCTCCGCCTTGGCCGTGGTGCCCGCATCGCCCCCTGGCGATCCTACCGCTCCGGGCGGCACCGGACTGGAGCCAAGGTCAGCTTCCGGGATGGGTCGCTGCGCTAGTCGGGAGCTCGGTTCTTGCCCGCGATATGGCACCCACGTCCCAGCTCTTCTAGAATCCCCAGGTGGCCCGGTACAGCGGCCCTTCCGACCGTTCGCCGACAGTGTTGAAGCTGTCAGCGCAGATCGCCGGCCGGAGAGTGAGCTGAGACCGTGACCTGGCGGGAGCCGTGGCGCGCGCACTTGGCACGAGGTCCGCGGCTGGCGCTGGTTCCGGCGGCCCTCGGTCCCCAAGCGGGCATGGGGGCCGCCCTTGGGTGGGTGCTGGCGGCCGCCCAAGGTGGCGGGGGGACGCGCGGCGGGACCTGGAGCCGGCGCCAGCACCCAGGGCCCGTGGTGGCAACGCCCGGCCCCCCCGAGGAGCCGATCACCTTCGCCAGTGTTGGCGGGATCGATGAGGTCCGGGACGAGCTGGTTCAGATCGTCGACTTCCTGCGCCATCCGGAGCGGTACTGGCGCCTGCGCTGCCAGCTCCCGCGCGGCGTCCTCCTCGGGGGTCAACCCGGCGCCGGCAAGACGCTGCTGGCCCGGGCCGTCGCCGGGGAGGCCGGGGTCCCCTTCATTCACATGGCAGGTTCGGAGTTCGTGGAGGTGTACGTGGGGCTCGGCGCCAGCCGGGTCCGCCAGCTCTTTGCCAAGGCCCGCGAGGCGGGTTCGGCGATCGTCTTCATCGACGAGGTGGACGCCGTGGGCGGCCGCCGCCAGGGGGCCACCGGCGGCACCGCCGAACAGAATCACAGGCTCAACCAGCTGCTCACCGAGCTCGATGGGTTCACGCCCCGCTCCCGCCTGGTGGTGCTCGCCGCCACCAACCGCGTGGATGTCCTCGACCCCGCCCTGCTGCGGCCCGGACGGTTCGACCAGCAGATCACCATCCACGTCCCCGACCGGGCCGGGCGGCTGGCCATCCTTCGGATTCAGACTTCTCAGATGCCGCTGGGTTCGGAGGTGGACCTGGACCGGATCGCCGGTCAGACCAATGGCTGGGCCGGGGCCCACCTGAAGAACCTGGTCAACCGGGCGGCGCTCTGGTTGGCCCGCCTCGACCGCGCCGAGATCCGGACGGATGCTCTCGAGGCCTCGTATCAGCAGGTGCTCCTGGGGCCCGCCCGGACTGTCACCCTCAGCCTGGAGGACCGGGAGCGGGCCGCATACCACGAGGCCGGCCGCGCGGTGGCGGCGGTGCTGGGCCCGCTGCGGGCGGCTCCCGCCGCCCTCACCATCACCCCGCGGGGAAGGCGGACCGGGACCAGCGCCGCCGGCTCGGCCAAGGACACCTCTGACTTCACCGCCTCCGAGCTGCGGGCCCGGCTGGTGGCGGCCTTCGGCGGATGGCGGCCGTGACTGGACGCTCGGAGGCTGAGTTGATCCGCGAAGCGGTTGCCGTCCAGGTCCGTGCCTCGTGCCAACCCCGACCGAGGGGGCAGCTCTTCACGAGTGGCGATTCGTCGCTCGCAGAGCAAGCCGATGAGGCGCTCGCCGGTTTCGGTGAGCGCTGATCGCACTCGTCTGCGACACCAGCGGACTCCTCGCGTATTTCGATGCGAGCGACGCATACTGCGCTGAGGTCAGCAGGGTCATCGAAGCCGATTCGGGTCCTTTCATCGTGTCGCCCTACGTCGTCGCCGAGCTCGACTACTTGCTGGCGACTCGGCGAGGGGTTCACGCCGAACTGGCTGCACCGAACGAGCTGTCAGGCGGCGCCTGGGAACCGGCGAGCATGGAGGTCGCTGACCTTCGGGAAGCCTGCGCGGTGATCGACAGGTACCGAGAT
Source organism: bacterium (assembly GCA_021817185.1). The sequence goes on along the minus strand of JAKAVU010000018.1, from coordinate 1,822 downwards.
CAGGAGATCGGCGTCGCAGATGCTTCGCTGGTCGTACTCGCCCACCGGTACCGGACCGATCGTCTGCTCACTTTGGATCGTCGTCACTTTCGTGTGATCCGCTCGACTGCCGGAAAGCCGTTCACGATCTTGCCTGAAGCACTGTAACACGGGAGGGCGACGCGCAATCTCCCAAGTTCGTCTTGCATCGACCACGGCCCATCCGTGCTGGGGATCCCGGGATCCCTGGGCGGCGGCATCCGGTTCGAATTCTTTGCGTTGGTGGGGTTGTTGCAGAATTCTGTTTCTGGCCTCTGGCGACTTCGGCGAGGCCGTGTCCGGGGTCTTCCCATCTGGGGCGCGTACACGCTGCTACCGGTTTTCTGTACATGGCGGTGATGGCCGAGACGGCCCAGACCCGACGTGAACGAGGCACCTTGATGGCCTCAAACGAGTGAGTCTGACAGGGGTGAGCCGGAGGGTCTGCCGGGCTACGGGACCGGCGGGACCGCCACGAGCAGACCCCGGAGCGGCAGCCGCCGCTCAACAGGTATCGGCCAAGACCTTGGCCACCAGGGTGAGCAGATTGGAACTGGGAAGCCCGGGCTGCACCAGGACAGATTCGTCGCTGCCCCACTGAAGCCAAGGAGGCGGATTGGGTGAGTCTCCCAGGGCGCTGGGCCTACACTCCTGCGCGGGCCCCAGGCAGGGCCGGGTACATTTCTGCCCGCGCTACCATCAGACCGGTATACCATCCTGCGTGTAAATACGAATATCGGCCAGCTCGCCCAGGAGCTCTCACGTCTCAACCCGTGGTGGAGGGACAGGCGGTGGGCTTTGACCGACCCAGACCTGCGGGAAGCGGCGGACACTGGTCTCAGCTACCGTTCGGGGGCCCTATCCGGGCTTGTGACAAGGTGCCTATACGTACTGAGAGGTCCGCGGCGGGTGGGGAAGACCGTGGCTCTCAAACAGCAGATCGAGGACCTGATCGCCGACGAGGTACCGCCGACTGCGAAAATACGAGTGGCAGCCGACGACATGGCGGCCAAGGAGCTGCGGACCCTGGTGCAGAACACCGCGTTGCCAATGCTCCCCGCCGGTCACCGACGGGTCTGGTTCTTCGACGAGATCTCCTCCGTGACCGGCAACTGGGCGCAAGAAATCAAGTGGCTCCGAGACAACGACCCAGCGTTCCGCGAGGCCACGGTAGTCCTCACCGGATCTAACGCGACGGCGCTGACCGAGGCCGGTGGCGAGCTGGCCGGTCGACGTGGGCGAGCAACAAACCTGGACCGGTCCCTGTGCCCCATGGGCTTCCGAACCTTCGCCGAACTGGTGGCCCACGCCCCTTTGCCGGATGTGGAACCACTTGACGTGGCATCGTTACTTGGCGCGATAGCCCGCTCGGCGTACCAAGCGTCCCTCCCCTGGCTCGACGATCTCGTGCGCCTGTGGGAAACGCACCTCACCTATGGCGGGTTCCCGCGATCGGTGGCGACGCGTTTAAGCACAGCCAACGTTGTGCGGTCGGCCTATCCGGAGCTGCGTGGAACTCCTCCCGTCGGGCACCTCATTCAGACCTTCTTCCCTGAGCTCACCGCTCCTGCCTAGTGCCCATAAGACACCCGGTCGGGATGAGCGGTCCTTCCCGACCTGGACGCTGCCCAAGGTCGCCGTCGCCGTTTCGGGTCTTGCGCCACGTGGGTGGCTGCCCTCACGCCTTCGGAACTGGGACTGGCCCTCGCACCCGTCACCTGCCACACCGGCGCTGCCCCCTGAGTAGCTCTCCACATCAGCGGGTTGCCCCGCCGCTTCGATCCTCTGTTCGGATGTGGTCACA
>JAKAVU010000017.1 GCA_021817185.1 bacterium | reverse complement strand
GGCGTTGGCGGCGGCTCCCAAGAGGGAGAGCCCGTAGGCCTCCTCGATGGATCTCAGCGTGCCGTAGTGGTCACCCGCCGCGGGGAGCGCCCCCCTTCCCCGGGCCTTGGAACTGATCACCACCATCGGCACCTGGCCACCGGCCGCACCACCGCAGCACCCGGAGTTGTCCGTGCCCTCGTCCATGGTGATGATGACCGTCCCATTGTCCTCGAACCAGGACGAGGTCAGCACCCCGACCAGGTTGGTCTGCAGCCACTGGTCGGCCATCTGGATGGTCCCGTCGTGCATATCGTCATTCAGGTTCGGGGTGATCCAAACGAAGGCAGGAGCAGAGCTGGAGTCCAGCGCCGCGACCAGGTTGGCGGCGCCCGGGTAGGGCTGGATGTGGCAGGGGCTGGGTGGCAGGTTGTCCTGGAAGACGATGAAGGGGTTGTGCTTCCTGACGTAGTTGCCCGAAGAATCGCCGGTGTAGCAGGGGCTGGGCATGTCCTCCATGTAGGCGGTCCAAGGGATGTGGGCGGAGCTGAGCTGCCCGCCCAGATCCGTCGCGGTGTACCCTCCGGCGCAGGAGTCCGTGGTGCACCCCTGGGTCGACCCGGAATCTATCGCGACGTAGTTCGGCTGCGAGGGATGGGTCACCCCGTACCAGGCGGTCGCCGAGGAGTACTGGCTGGCCAGGGAGCAGAGGTAGGGGTCAGGGGAGCCTGACCCGCAGGAACCGAGGGTGGCCGCGTACCCCTGGTTCTCCTCCATGATCACCATGATGTGGGGGCTGGAGGTGGGCACCGCCGTGGGGGCCACGGACACCGAAGGTGTCGCCGTCGGAGTTGGTGCCGGCTTGGTGGTGGCCGTTGGAGTTGGGCTGAGCATCGGGGTCGGCGTGCCAGTCGGTGAACTCTCGGGCCTCGTCGGATAGGTTATGGCTGCGACGCGGTGTCCCTTCGCCGCCGGACGGATCAAGAGCAAGGCGACGCCGGCGGCGAGCACCACCGCAGCTGCTGCGGTGCCAGCAACTCCAGCCCTGAGCCGCGACGGTGACATCTTCCTTGGCTCCTCCGTGGGCACGACGGTGGAAGCTGGCTGCACAGCATAGGCTTTTCGCTGGAAAAAGTGGCGGGTGCTGGTCTATGACTCGGCAGGGCGTGATCGCCGAGCTGAGGATTGCGGCCCGTCGGGCCACGCTGACCCTCCCGCGCGGAGCCATCGGCGGGCTGGGACCGGGAGATAATTCTGTTCGCTTTTGGTGACTGCCACCCCCAACGGGGTGGGTACCGTGCACGATTGCCCGCAATGCGGCCCTGGCGTCACCTCCGTAACTCCCGCACCGGGAAGGGAGCCGGTGCCCGCCCAGTTGGACCTGGACGGCTCCTGCCGGCCACCGGCGCGCGCCCACCATGGTCCAGCTCGGTGGGCCCTAAGAGGGTGGGCAATCTGGATAACGAGGTGTGCCTTTGAGCCACAGGGCTGTCGTCGTGCTTGCCTGCCTGGCCATGATCGCGCCCCTGGCCGTGGGGACTACCTCGCGCCACCTGACCACCCGCCGAAGTCTGGAGTTGGCCACTGCCCCATCCAACGGACATCGTCTGGCCACGGGACTCCCTTCCTATCCCGCGTCAGACGCCACGGCGCCGGTGGGGGTCGTCCCAGAGTCGACCGCCAGCCCCAGCCGGGGGCCGTCTCCCAGCTCCCATTCCCCCAGCCCCTCGGCACCTACGGCCCCGCCGGCCAGCCCGAGCGCCGGTGGGCCCACGCCCCCGATCCGGGCCGCGTTCTTCTACCCCTGGTACCCCGAGTCGTGGTACCCGACCAGCCACTTCACCCCCACCCTCGGAGCCCCTTACGACTCCAGCTCTCAGGCGGTGATCAACTACCAGACCGCCGCGATGTTGTATGCCAATATCGAAGTGGGGATCGCCAGCTGGTGGGGCCCGGGCACTCCCACCGACTCCCGCATCCCGCTCCTCCTGGCCGCCGCCGCAGGAACCCATCTCAAGTGGGCGCTCTACTACGAGCCAGCCCCCGGAACCCAAGCCTCCGATCTGGCCTACATCTACAACCGATACGCCAACAGCCCCAGCTACGAACGAGTCGACGGCAAGCCGGTGCTCTTCGTCTACAGCCGATCGGTGGCGAGTTGCGCCGACGCGGCCAACTGGGTCAGTGTCAACTCCGGCCGCTTCTATCTAGACCTTCAGGTCTTCAGCGGATATCGCAGCTGCCCGATCCAGCCCGATCAGTGGCACCAGTACGCTCCCGCGGAGCGCCAGGACGAGCAGGTCGGGCATAGCTTCAGCGTCAGCCCAGGGTTCTGGCTGTACAGCTCGTCCACCCCGCTGCTCGCCCGTGACCCCGTTGCCTTTGCCCAGGCGGTCCGCGAGATGGTGGCAAGCGGCGAGCCTTGGCAGCTGATCACGACCTGGAACGAGTGGGGTGAGGGAACCGCGGTTGAGGATGCCGTGCAGTGGCAGTCCGCCGATCCCTATGGCCAGTACGTGGACATTCTCCACGCCAACCCCTAGAGCTCCGATATCAGGGGCTGCCGGCGGCCCAGCGGAGTCCGGGCTCCCCGGGGTCCAGGAGGTCCTCCCGTTGTTGATCGGGATGGGGGCCGCGCTCCTGAGGCTGGCTCCGCAAAGGCCGCGTGGCCGGCGCCTTGTGCGGCAGGCTAGTCCCCATAGAGCTGCTCGGAGACCATCGGGGATGGTGGTTTGCCGCGCATCTTGGTGCCCGCCCAACACCCGTCCGCGGAGCACGACTACCGCGGTCGGGGCGGTGACCCTCCCCAGCTGATCCTGGTCAGTGCGTGGGTGCCATGCGCCCGAACCCAGAGCGACTCGAAGAGGATCCCCGCGGCCAGGATGCCGTAGAAGGCTGCCTCCTCATAGCCGCCGACCAAGCTTCTACCGATGCTGGCCTCCACGAGAGAGAAAACTCCGAGGATCAGCCAGCCGGCTCCCGTCACGAGGCAGTGCGCGTGGCGACACCGCCAGAAGTTGAGAGTGCACCAGGAGCCACCCATCAGCGAGGCCAGCGCGTCCACCGCGAGCTCCCAGTGGGTGGGGAGCGCGGTTGCCAGGACCAAGAGCCCGACGACGGCGCCGAAATAGATCACCACCGCGGCTCCATCTCGGAGAAGGACCCGGTCGACACGTCGCTTCCAGGGCGTATCCGCAGGGAGAGCCGAGGGTGAGCAGAAGAGGCTGGTCGCTGGCGAGCAGCACCTGGGAGCGGGCGGTGGCGTCGGTGTGGTCATGGTCAGCTGACCGTAGACCCTCCCACCGGGGGTAGAGTCAAGGCGCGCTGGACCAGCGGGTCCTCGGAGCGGAAGTCGTTGCGGCCGGCCAGCTCGGCTGAGCGCTCCACTTCGAATCGCCGGATGCGCTCGAGACGCACGGTCAGGTCGGCGATCTGCTGCTCGGTCCGGTGCCGCACGGAATCCAGGATTTTCGCCAGGCTGGGTCCGATCGGCCCCGCACCGGGGCCGAGGTATTGCGCCGTCAGTTCCTTGATCTCGGCCAGGGTCAGACCGAGCTGACGCAGTCCGGACACCACCCCGACACACCAGAGGGCCTCCTCGCCAAACATCCGGTAGTTGCCCTCGCTGCGACCGATCGTGTAGATGAATCCCAGGTCCTCGTAGACCCGCAGGGTCTTGACGGGCACCCCAGTTCGGCGCGACAGCCGGCCGATGGTCATCGTCTCCGGCGGGGGCGGCTCGGCGGCCCTTACCGCTTCCGTCCCATGTCGTGGCCGTCCGGAAGCGCGGGGCGGCAGAGCACCACGGACCGGGATTGGGTCCTCACCGGCGAGCGAACTCATGCGTAGGGGAACATCTTGCCAGCACCGGCGGCGCGCTGACGCCGGCAGCGCCCCCGTGCTCCTCGATCGCCTACAGTCCAGCACCAAAGCCGTGGCTCCCCCATCAGCCTCCCCACCGGGTCCCCGACGTCCTGAGGCGCCTTCCTGGCGTGGGAGGCCGCCGGTAGCCGCCCTCAACTGGGTGAGGGAGGTGTCCGGCGGGGGGCAGATCCTGGCGGTGCGCCTCCTTCGGACCGGTGGCTGGCACGCCAACCATGCGGTCACGGTGCTCGAACCAACAGGGAAGGAGCGCCAGCTGGTGCTCCGCCGGTGGGCGCGTCCGGGGTGGGAGCTGGAAGACCCCGACTTCACGGCTTCCCGCGAGGAGGCGGTGCTCGGGCTGCTGGAGCGGGCCGGCCTGCCCACCCCGCGGGTTGTCGCCTCGGATCCTCGGGGGGCGACCTGCGACGTGCCCGCACTGCTCATCACCCGGCTGCCAGGGCATCCCCCCCGAGTGGTTCGGGACCTCGACAGCTTCCTCACCCAGCTGGCGCAGGGCCTGGCCCGGGTCCACCGACTCCCGGTCGACGCGCGCGAGGTGCCCGGCTTTCGCACCTACTACCCCATGAGGGAGGCCCAGCTTCCAAGCTGGCTCCGGAAAGACCGGGTCTGGGAGGCTGCCCTGGCGGCTGCGCGAGAGGCCGAGCCAACTGAGGCCTCATTCATCCACCGTGACTACCACCCGGGCAACTCTCTCTGGCGCCACGGGGCCCTGACCGGCATCGTGGACTGGACCCAGGCATCGAGGGGGCCGGTGGAGGTGGACGTGGGCAGCATGCGCTGGAACCTGGCCGCGGACTTCGGGCTGCCGGCCGCCGATCGTTTCCTGGAGGCGTACCGCGCCAGCTCCCACCTCGAGCTGCGCGACCAGCCGATCTGGGATCTGGTCACCCTCATGGATCTCGTCCTCTCCAAGGGTGAACCTTGCCCGGAGGATGAGATGAGGCCGCTCCGGGAACACGCCCGGGCCTGCCTGCGTCGGATGCCCGACTGACCGCGTCCTGATCTCTAGCCGGTGGGTGCCACCGGCGGCCGATGACGGCCCACCGGGAGGAACCCAGCGGCCGGGGACCCGCGTCCAGGCCACACGCCCGCGAATGGTTGAGACCTCTGAGATGTCCCCACGGCGCGGCAGCAGGCGGAACCGGCGACGCTAGCGGCCGAGGGGGGCCAGAGCCTCTTCCGCCCGTGCGAACAGGGCGTAATGCCCGCCGTCCACGAAGTGCGCGGTGGCGCAGGGCAGGCGGGTGGTGACCTCCCTGCCGGCCTGCGGACTCACTCTCTTGTCCTGCAGCCCGTGCCACCACTCCACCGGAGTCGTCACCTCGTGCAGGCCGAACCCCCACGGGCGGGCTACGGCGGCAATGTCATCGATCGGCCCGGAGGGACCCTGCCGGGATCCATCCCACAGGGCGATCAGGGAAGCGCGGGTCGCCTCGGGATGGTCCCGTGCGAATTGGGCGTCCTCTGAACTTCCGCGCGAGGCGAGACGCACAATGCGTTCAACCGCCCTGGTCGACCGCGGCGTGGTCAGGTGATACAGGGCACCGCAAAGTCGGGGCGCGTTCATGGCCAGCTGGCCGTACAGCCGAGACATGCGCGAGGCGACCGCAGTGGAGCGCGTCCAACTCTCCGAATAGGGAGGGCTGCCTGCACCGATCACCACGCAGCTGACCCTTCCGGGGACGAGGTGCGCCACGGCCAGGGCATACGGGCCTCCAGCCGAGTGAGCGAGCAGCCCGACCAGCCCCAGCCCCAGTTGGTCCATGAGCTCCTCGACGTCCTTGGCCCAGTCGGCGAGCCGGCGCGGCGGGACTGGGTCAGAGTGGCCCAGGCCCGGGCGATCCAGCGAGATCAGCCGAATACCCCGGCTGGCTGCCGGATCGTGAAGGGCGGCCCCCGCCAGCCCGGAGGCGCCAGCTCCGGGCAGGAACACACAAGGGGCCCCCAGAGCGTCTCCGTATTCATGCCAGCCAAGACGCCTGCCGTCGGGGAGGCGGATCAACTTTGGCTGGTCCTCGCCCACCGGGCCGCTCACGTCCGGCCACCCGGCCGCGCATGTGGCATTCTCATAGTCGAGAATGGTATCATATGAGAGATTACTGTGGACGGGCTTGAGCTGATCCTCCACCCGGTGCGGCTGCGCATCATCCACGCCATGGGCGGAGGCCGCATGCGGACCACCTCGGAGCTGTGCCGCCGGCTGACCGGCGTGTCCAAGGCCACGGTGTATCGGCAGGTGGCGCTGCTTGCTGAGAACGGCGTCATAGATGTGGTTGACGAACGCCGGGTTCACGGCGCGGTGGAGCGCCGCTACCGGCTCAGTCCCTCACGGCCGGTGATCGAACCCGGGGCCGCCACCGCAATGACCCTGGAGGAGCACCGCAAGGGGTTCCTGGCCGCCGCCTCCGCCCTCATCTCCGAGTTCGACCGCTACTTGTCGGGGCGCGATGCCGATCCGGTCGCCGACTTCGTGGGCTACCGCCAGTTCCCGCTGTGGCTCTCCAGGGAGGAGGTCCAGCAGCTCGTGAGCGTGCTCACGCCGTACATGAGGGAGTTGGCCGAAAAGGAACCCACTCCCGAACGGCGTCCGTACATCTTGAGCCCCATCTTCTTTCCTCTGGAGGAAGCGGCCGAGGCGCCTCCACCCGGAGCCAGCAGCGACCCCAAGGCTCAGCCCTGAGGCGGGCTGGCTGCCGGTCGATCTGCGCGGTGGTACGGCGCGCCACTCCCTTGCCCCCAACCGTCACAGAATCTAGGAGGCTGGGGCGTGTCTGCATCACAACCAGGGTCCGTCAGCGTTTTAGTTTCCCGGTGATGTCCCTACTTTTGGCGTTGGGGAGCGCGGCCAGCGCTGGCACCTGACGGCTTGCGGATTCCGAATCCCTCCGCGGTGGCAGCCGCCACCTTACAGTGCCCTCCGCCTTGAACCGGGTGTCGCATCGGTCGAGCAGGGAACACTTGGCGGTCAGGCAGCCCTCAGATCGCGACCACTCCAGGCCAAGAACCTCTCGCTGGCACTGGAGTCCGGCGGAATCCACACCTCGCAGCCGAAGACGCCGGGGCCGCGCAGCATCGCCTCTCCCAGCGGGTCCAAAAAGGCGTGGGCGAATTCGACGGCTTCTTGGGGAATCTCCGGGCGCGACGGGCAGACTGCGCTCAGGTCCCAGGCGTGGAGGAAGAGGTCCACGGCCGGGAAACCGAGTCCCTCGGAGACCCTGCGGTCCCCCTGGGGCGTGGGCACCACCATCTGCGGGTCGGCACCTAGAACCGCCTCGCGCGCCGGCTGGAGCCCCGCCCTCCACCAGACAGCTGGCGAACCGGCCACAGCCGCCCCGGGCGGTTCGGCGGGGACCCGCTGTTCCGCCGGGCGTCCTGTATGGTCCTAGCGTCAGCGCCTCAGCGGCCACCCAGCCGCGTCTTGCCGTCCAGCAGCTCCCGGGCGATGTCGAGATGCCCGGCGTGCCGTGAGGTCTCCTCGATCATGTGCATCACGACCCAGCGCACGTTCGGAGGCTCGGGGCCGCGGCCCCCGTGCCGACCCCGGGGGGCGGCCGAGAGGGGGGTTGACGCCAGCACCGACTCGGACTGCGCGCACTGGTCGCGGTAGAAGCGGAGGACCTCCGTCGAGGACTCGTCGGTGGTGAACACCACGGTCAGGGGGTCGTACGGCGGCTGATCCTCTTCGAGGTCGCCCGGCAACTCGGGTTGCTTGCCCGCCACGACGCCCTGGAACCAGTGCCACTCGGCCCCACCCAGATGCTCCACCAATCCGGCGGGCGTCCAGCCGGTGGGCACGACCGAGCGATGCCACGCCGCCTCGTCAAGCCCCTCGACGATCGCCAGAATCGATTCCCGCTGGCCGCGCAGGAAATCCCGCAGCATCTCGTCGTCGGCATCCGAGTCGTGATTGACCACCACCTTCGCCCTCCTCAAATCTGGGCACGTCGATGGCAGGGTCTGCGCGGCGCGCCGCTCCCAGATCCTTCAGCGGTAGTCCTGCCCCGGCGAAATCTACTCTGTGAGCACCAACCACTGCCGGCCGTCGAACAGCTCCCGAGCAGCGTCGAGATGGCCCGTGTGGCAGGCGGTCTCCGTGATGACCTGGAGGATCACCTCCCGCAGGTCGTGCCGCCGCCAGGAGCCGAACAGCCCGTCGGGCCACCAGGCGGGAGCGGTTGTGAGCGAGGGGGCGGCGAGCGGTGCCTACAGGCAGTAGGGACCTGGTTGGTGGTCGGCTCCGGCTGCCTTCAGCCCACACAGCCCTCGATCAATCTCATCGTGGTCCCGCCGCCTGCGAAGCTGATCTTCCAGGTTCACCAGCTCTCCGACGTCGTCCAGCCGGGCGTCCCGGCGCGAGTCCTGCAGGAGCAGGAACGCCAGCAGGCCGCGGGCCTCATGGGCTTCGGGCATGAGCTGCATGAGGAGGACCGTCTCCGCGAAGGCGGCCGAAGCGAGCACACTTGCAGGATGCCCGCTTCCTCGGGTTCGCCCCCTGCCGCTGCGGTCCTCTCGGGGCTAGACGCGGTCCGGGAGTGGGCGGCGGACGTCTACCGTGATCTGCACCTTCACCCCGAGCTGTCGCACCGGGAGCACGCGACGGCGTCGAAGGTCGCTGGGCGCCTCAAGGCAGCGGGCATCGAGGTACACCCTGGGGTGGGGGGCACCGGGGTGGTCGGCCTGGTCAGGAACGGGGAGGGCCCGGTGGTGCTGCTGCGGGCCGACATGGACGCCCTCCCGGTGGCCGAGGCCACAGGGCTCCCCTACGCCAGCCAGGCCACCGACGACGACGGGGCCGGAGGCGAGGTGCCGGTAATGCACGCCTGCGGCCATGACATGCATGTCGCCTGCCTCCTCGGCGCCGCTCATCTGCTCGCTGCGGCCCGGGACGAGTGGGCGGGCAGCCTCGTCCTCGTCTTCCAGCCCGCCGAGGAGACCGGCGACGGCGCCCGGGGGATGGTCGAGGACGGGCTGGCGGCGCTGGTGCCCAGGGTGGACGTGGCCCTCGCCCAGCACGTCCTGCCGGCCCCCGCCGGCCGGGTCGGCACCCACGTCGGACCAACCCTCTCCGCCGCCGACAGCATGCGCGTCACCGTGCACGGACGCGGCGCTCACGGCTCCATGCCCCAGGCCGCGGTGGACCCCGTCGTCCTGGCGGCGATGATCGTGGTCCGCCTCCAGACCATCGTGGCCCGCGAGACCCGCCCGGGAGAACCGGTCGTGGTCACCGTCGGGAGCATCCGGGCAGGGACCAAGAGCAATGTCATCTCCGACCACGCCGTCATCGAGCTCAACGTGCGCACCTACAGTGAGGAGACCCGCACCTTCGTCCTCGACGCCATCCACCGCATCGTGGACGCCGAATGCCAGGCCTCGGCATGCCCCAGGCCGGCCGAATACGAGCTCTTCGACCGCTTCCCCCTCACCGCCAACGACCCCGACGCCACCCAGAGGGTGGCGGCGGCGTTCTCCTCGTTCTTCGGGGACCGCGCCGGGCCGCTGCCGCTGCAGACCGCCAGCGAGGACTTCAGCGACATCCCCTCCGCCCTCGGGGTCCCCTACTGCTACTGGGGGATCGGTGGCACCGACGCCGAGCAATACCAGGCGGCCGAGCGGGCGGGGCGCGTCGCCCAGGACATACCCGTCAACCACTCGGCGCACTTCGCCCCGGTCATCCAGCCCACCCTGGACACCGGCATCCAGGCCCTGGTGGTGGCGGCGCTGGCCTGGCTGGCCCCGCCTCCCGCCGACCAAAAGTAGCCCGGGTGTCGAGCCCCGCCGCCACCCTCCAGCTGGTGCTCGATCTCCTGGGCACCTTCGTGTTCGGGCTGAACGGCGCCCTGACGGCGATGGAGGCGGAGAACCTCGACCTGGTGGGGGTGGTGGTTCTGGCCGTGATCACCGCCCTCGGCGGCGGCATCATCCGCGACGTGCTCATCGGATCGCTGCCCCCGGCCGCGTTCCGCGACTGGCGCTACCTGGCGGTGGGCGCTGGGGCCGGCATCGCCGCCTTCCTGGCCCGCCGGCTCTGGGTGCGGCTCCAGCGCTCGATCACCGTGCTGGACGCCGCCGGCCTGGCGCTCTTCTGCGTGACCGGGACCACCACCGCCTTCGCCGCCCATCTCGGGCCCTTCCAATCGGTGGTCCTGGGCACCATCACCGGTGTGGGCGGCGGCACCCTCCGGGACATCGTCATCAGAAGGGTGCCCACGGTTCTCTCCAGCGGCCTGTACGCCATCCCGGCCGCCTGTGGCGCCTCCCTCACCGCCCTGGCCCTGAGCCTGCACTTCTACAGCAGCGCCCTCGCCGTGGTGGCCGCCGCCCTGTGCTTCGCCATCCGGATGGCCGGGGTGCGCTTCAACCTCAACGTCCCCATCTCCCACCCGGGAGCCCGGCCACCGGTCGAGTAGCCGCGGGAGAGGCCACGCCGGCCGCCGCCGGCGCTGGCGAGGCTGGCAGCGCGGGGTACCGCCATCTTGAGGGAACCGCAGATGCGCTGGGCGGCCGGTCGGCACCGTGGGGCCGCCCCCGGGGACCGGCCATCACCAGTTCAGCAGCGAAATCCGAGACGCTTCTGGGCGGCTGCTGGACCCACAGAACCTCCGCCAGGCCAGGTCCACCACGCCCGGTCCATACGAGGCGACCGCGAAGCGAAGGATGGCCGAGGGCAGGCGCAGCGATGGCTCATGCATCGGGCCTCGGAGGTCGGCCGGTTCGCGCGTATCGCTCCAGCGGCCGAGGTGGCACCGCTTGTGCTTGCGCCCGCTCCCGTAGCTGCATGGCGGGTTACGGCCCGGTTCGCCGGCCGTCGATGGCATCTCGTCGGACTGGTGACCGCCCGGCGGGGCCCCAGCGCGCCTCCTCCCCTATCATCCGGCCCAAGGTGACCATCCCTGGGGCGACCTCGCTGCCGCTGCTCGGCGCCTACGCGGCCCGCCAGTGCCCGGTCCGAGCCCAGTGGGACCTGCTCCGGCCGTGCGAGCCGCCGCCGCCGTCGCCGGCGCAGGAGCGGCTGGCGAGACGCGGCCGGGAGTTCGAGGCCCAGATTCTGTCCCGGGTCCTGGAGATGCACCCGGGAGCGGTGGCGGTCCCCGGGCTACCCGCCCCGGATCGCGAGAGCGCCACCGCTCAGGCAATGGCGGCCGGGGTGCCGGTGATCACGGGAGGGCGTCTCCCCCAGGACCTCATCGGTCAGCGGGTGGGCGAGCCCGACCTGCTGGTCCGGGCCGCCGGCGGGGGCTACCGGCCGGTGGACGTCAAGCATCATCTGGCGCTCACCTCAGAGCCGAGCCCGTTCGCGGGCCGGAGCGCCTCCCTGGAGCGCCTGACCTGGGAGGGGGCCGGCGAGGAACAAGGGCTTTGGGCGAGGAAGAACCGGGAGGACCTTCTCCAGCTCGCCCACTACCAGAGAATGCTGGAGGGAAGTGGCTTCGCCGTGGACGGCGAGCCCTGGGCGGGGATCGTCGGCCGCGAGGGAAGGGTTGTCTGGTACGACCTGGACCTGCCGGTCTGGGCGGGAGGGGATACCCCGGGCCGAGGCCGCCGCTCGACCCTGGAGCTGTACGACTCGGAGTTCGCCCGGCGCCAGGAGGTGGTTAACGCCGCGGCCCGGCACCGGCTCGATCCCACAGTGCCCCTCAGGGCCACCCCGATCCGGATCGGGGAGTGTGCCCAGTGCCCGTGGTGGTGCTGGTGTGGCCCGATCCTGGAGTCCGGGGCCGGCAGCGTCAGCCTACTCCCCCGGACCGGGGAGCGGGCCTACCGGGTCCACCTCTTGCATGGGGTCACCGACCGCCGGGAGCTGGCCGACCTCGATTACCGAACCGCTCTGCTCGTCTCCTCCGGGGTGGATGTACGGCCGCTTCTGGCCGCCCTGGGCAGGCTCGCGGACGCCACCCCTGTCGCCGAGGTGCTGGGCCGCCGGCGGGGCGGCCAGCTCGCGCGGCTCGACCAGGCTGGCATCCGCACCCTGGGGGATGCTCGCGGCCTCAGCGAGAGAACCGCCGCCTACGCCGCCCGGCCCCTCTCGGCCCTGCCGGAGCAGATCGACCAGGCGCGGGCCGCGCTGGGCCCGGCTCCGGTGTACCGGCGGCGCGGGGTCCTGGCCGTCTCCGCGCCGCGGGCCGACCTCGAGGTCGACATCGACATGGAGAACGTGGAGGACGGCGTGTACCTCTGGGGTACCCTCACCACCCCGCGAGTGCCGGGAGCGGCCGCGGAGGTCGGCTACCGGCCCTTCCACACCTGGGAGCCGCTCACCCCGGAGACGGAGCTGATCCTCTTCCGCAACTTCTGGGAGTGGCTCAGCCACCTGCGGGAGACGTGCCGGATCCGGGGTCTCTCATTTCGCGCCTACTGCTACAACTCCGGCGCCGAGACCGGCCAGATGAGGAGGATCTCCGCCGGCACCGATCTGGCCGGCCCGGTCGCCGCCTTCACCGGCAGCCCCGAGTGGGTCGACCTGCTGCCCTTCTTCAGATCGCAGCTGATCACCGGGGCGGGGATCGGGCTCAAGGAGGTGGCACCCCTGGCGGGCTTCTCTTGGGAGGTAGATGATCCCGGTGGGGCGGAATCGATGGTGCAGTACGAGGAGGCGGTGGCCGGGGTGGACTCCCGCCGGTCCGAGGCTGCGCGTAGTTGGCTCCTTTCGTACAACCGCAGCGACGTCGAGGCGACCCTGGCCCTGCGCGAATGGTTGGGGCGCGGGGCCGGCGACCCGCCAAGGGTGGAGGACCTCGGTCCGTAGGCGGATTCCGCCCGGCACGCGGCGGCGGTCGCCGCGCCAGCCCCCTCCTCTCGGGCGCGCCCCACCCCCCGCCTCTTCTGGGAGGTGGAAGCCCGCCTCATCGGCGCCGACCCCAACCCTGCCCCGCTCGCGACCAGCGGATTGGGGCGCCGCCCGGGAGCCGGACTTCGAAGAGATCATCGAGGCGGCAGCGCGCCCCGTGGGCGAGATAGAGCAGCCGCTTCCCGGCTGCGGCTCCGGAGATCCCGGGGAGGCCGTCGCCCTGAGCGCCGAGCTGGCCCGGGCCAGCGGGCGCCGCCAGGCCCCAGAGCTGCGCAACCGCGACCAGACCGGCCTCGATGCCCACCTGGGTGACCTGGTCTTCCCTCGCGCTATGGCGGCCCTGGTCCGCCACCGGGGCCAGCGCCGCCATGGGCGGTCAAGCCCGGCCGCCGCGGTTCACCGGCCTGCTCCCCTGGTGCCCCCTGGACCATCGCCCCTTTCTCCGATCCCTCCATGGGGTGGGCTCTGCCTCTGGCGCCTCTCCTCGCCCGGGGGAGGGCGGAGCCTCAGCCGGGTTCCTCTTCCTCGTACCCGATGAGCCAGTGGAGGCCGTAGCGGTCGACCACCTGGCCGTCGGAGGCGCCCCAGGGCCTCCGCTGCAAGTCGTCTACGACCCGCCCCCCCTCCGCCAGCCGCTGGAACCACTGCCTCAGGGTGGCCGGGTCGGCGGTGCCCAGGAGCGAGAACATCAGCCCCTGAGATCGGAAGGGGAGCTCGTCCCCGGCGGCGTCGGCGGCCATGAGCTGGACCGGCCCCCCGGAGAGCCCACCGTGGGCGATGGCGTCCGCCGGCCCATCGGTCCTTCGGAACTCCTGGAAGGTGTGCAGCTCCGCCGAGCAGCCGAACACCTGCGCATAGAAGGTGAGCAGCTCCCGGGCGGTGCCGGGGAGGTGCAGGTAGGGTGTGGGAGGCGTGCCGTCCATCAAGGGGTCCCCGTTCTCTTGCCGGTGAGCTCGCCCAGTATAGGTGGCGGGGCGGCTAGCTGCCCCGCCGAGCACCTCAGTCCGGGGGCCGGCCGGGACCCTGCCCTCCCGCCCTCAGGTCGCGGCTGGCCCGAGGCGAGCCGCGGCCCAAGGTAAGTCTTTGCAGCGGGTGGGCTGAGCGTCTCTGCAGCTCTAAGCGACTCTGAGCGGGACGTAGCCGAGCGCCCTGGGGCCGAAGTCGCCACGAGGGACGACCGCGGTGGCATGGGCGTTGTGGTGGAAGCCGCGCTCAGAGTCGCTTAGGGTTGCAGAGACGCTCTTCCGGGAACTCCTCCCTGACTCCCCGTTTGGCCCGATCCACCCACGGAAGGTTCCCTCGTCGCCTCGGCTGGTATTAGCCGGGATTCTGCAGGTAGCTGCGGTATGAGGCCAGCGCCAGGCCGAAGCGGGACTGAAAGGTGCGCAGGCTGGTGAGGGAGAGCGCCGAAACGGTGCGGAAGTGCGCGATGAGGGCGTCGACATCGAACCCCCGCACCTTCGGGGCTTCCCAGCTCCCATTGATTTCGAGGATCTGCGACACGGCAGCCCTGTGGGCGCGCGTTGTGACCTTGGGCATGAGCTTCTGGTTCACCACCCCATACACTTCGCAATCCGGTCACCCCCTGGCTTGCGAGCCGCCGGAGCCAGATCGTAGGAGCACTTCTGCGCCGCGTCGGGCCGGCTCGACCACACCGTGATCGCTATCGAGGTAGGCGCTCGCCATGGCACCGTCGTACAGGGCTACCAGAACGTCGACCAGCCAGGGGGCTTCACCGAGCGCGCCGATGGACTTCGAAAAGGTATCGCGGACACGTTTGCGGTGGTGGCCGACCTGTTCTTGGACCGGTCCCGGTCGGGGGAACTCAGCGGCCGCGTTGATGAACGGGCACCCTCGATACCCCGGGTCGGCCACCCTTTCGGCGAGGACGTCGAAGGCGGCCAGGATCCCGGAGGGCGGAGCGCCGCCCAAGTCGGCCACGCGCTGCTCCACTGCGGCCGCCCACCAGGCGCTCTGCCGTTCCAGGTATTGGGCGACGAGATCCTCCTTGCAGGCGAAGTGGGCGTAAAGGGTGGCCTTGGCGACGCCGGCTTCGGCGATCACCCGGTCGATACCGACCGCGTGGATGCCCTCCGCGTAGAAAAGACTGCTAGCGACTTGGATCAGGCGCTCTCGAGCCGTCGGTGAGGTCGTCGCCACCACAGCAGGATAGCGCTGGGATGGCGGCAGACAGACCTGTCTGTTATAGTGGTCAGGTGGAGTCGTATGAAGTGGGCCTTCCTTGGGAGGACCCGATTCTGCCCCGGTCCGGCTCAATCGAATCGCTCAGACTCCGCCGCGGGCCTCTCACATCCGAAGAGGAGTCCAGATGAGCCCGGAGGCAGGGGGAGGGATGCGGTCGGTACCGCTCCCGACCAAACCAGCACCGCCTCTCGAAGTGAGCCTGGTAGGCGGCGGACGGTTCGTGCTGGCGGAGCGAAAGCCAGAGCGCTTCACCCTGATCGTCTTCTACCGGGGATGGCACTGCCCCATCTGCCGCGGCTATCTCGCACAGCTGGACCGGGCTGTCGGCGAACTCGCCGCGCTCGGGGTGGAAGTGGTCGCGGTGAGCGGTGACGGCGAGGCGCGTGCCCGTCGCAGCGCCACCGAATGGAAGCTCGAGCGTCTGGACCTAGGCTTCGGCCAGAGCGTGGCCTCGATGCGGGAGTGGGGCCTGTTCGTTTCCAAAGGTGTCAAGGAACCGGAACCCGAGCTGTTCGGGGAGCCGGGGATCTACTTGGTCCGTGCCGATGGAACGATCTACATGGCCGCTCTCAACTCCATGCCCGCGGCTCGGCCGCGCGTCGAGGACCTGGTCGGGGCGATCCGATTCTTCGTCGAGCGCGACTATCCCCCCCGAGGCGAGGCGTGATGGCTGACCTCGATTTCTACTTCGACCCGGTGTGCCCCTTTGCCTGGATCACCAGTAAGTGGGTGCGCCTCGTGGCCGGCCAGCTGGGATGCCAGGTCGAGTGGCGCTTCATCTCGCTGCGACTGCTGAACGACGAGGTGGACTACTCCACCCACTTCCCAGCCGGTTATGAGCGCGGCCACAGCGCTGGGCTCCAGTTGCTCCGGGTCGCCGCGGCCGTCCGCGCGGTACGCGGATCGGACGCCGTTGGACCGTTGTACGCCGCCTACGGGGCGGAGATCTTCGACTCGACCCCGGGCCGCCAGCAGGATCTGCATCGCGACGCGGGAGCATTCGTGGCACCGATCCTAGGCGAACTCGGCCTTCCCGTCGAGCTGGCCGAGGCCGTCTCCGACAGCTCCTTCGATGCCGAGATCCGGGAGGAGACCGACCACGCTCTCTCGCTCACCGGGAGGGATGTGGGCACACCGATCCTGCACTTCGACCCGCCCGGGGGCACCGCGCTTTTCGGCCCCGTCATAAGCCGGCTGCCGGAATCCTCAGAGGCGGTCGCCCTGTGGGAACACGTGGTAGCCCTGGCGCGCTTCGGCGGCTTCGCCGAGCTCAAGCGCTCGCTTCGGGAGACTCCGCAGCTGCGGGCCTTCGGCCTTACCGAGGGCGAGGTTGGGGTCGAGGAGGACTGGCAGCAGGGACACCGCCGTGAAACCGTGGGTTCGTGAGCGCTCCGGGCGCAGGGAATGCCGCGTTCCATCCACCAGTAGGAGTCGGCGCGAGCTGATCGTAGTGCCGTGAGCGCTCGCGCCCGCCGTCCTCGGGCTGTAGCCTTCGACGTCATCGGTACCCTCTTCGACCTCTCGGTCCTACGTCCCCAATTCGACCGCCTCGGACTGCCGCCCCACGCCCTGAAGTGGTGGTTCGCAGTACTACTCCGCGACGGATTCGCTCTGAGTGCCGCGGGCGGGGCCACGACCTTCGCGAAGGTCGCCACCGTGGCTCTGGCCGAGGTGTCGCGCGCGGCAGGCTGCCCGCTTCCGCCCGGAGCCGACCGGGGGCTGATCGCCGCATGCTCCGAGTTGCCCGCCCATTCAGATTCCGCAGTGGCACTCCAGCTTTTGCGCGGCGCCGAGGTCCCGGCCGTGGCCCTTTCCAACGGTAGCGTGGCCATCACCACCGCACTCCTCGATCTGGCTGGGCTGAGGTCACTTGTCTCTGGGGTGCTGTCGGTCGAAGGCGCCCGGCACTGGAAGCCTCGGCCCGAGCCCTATCGGTACGCGGCGTCAGAACTTGCCGTCGAACCTAGCCAGCTCGCGATGGTCGCTGTCCATCCCTGGGACCTCCACGGCGCCGCCACCGCCGGCCTCGTGACCGGCTGGGTGAACCGGGGCGGGGGACCCTATCCTGAAGTCTTCTCCCGCCCGCACGTCGAAGCACCGAGCCTCGACGGCGCTGTCTACCAGCTTCTCCGCCTCCCGGAGTGCTGAACGCGCTCCACGGTCACGCCGGGCGACGACCGGACGGCCCAAGGCGGGCCTCGCGCCCCGTCAGTGGACGAGATCTCCGGTGGCGCCCTACGGTGGCGTCCTAGGTTAAGCCAAGCTCACCCTGGCGCTCGCACTCCTGCCGAGTGGAGCGGTTGCTTCGGCCGGTGGTCACCTCCGCTCCCCAGTCCTCTCGCGGAGGGTCGGCCACATCCCTGCCCCCGGTGCGCCAGCACCCCTCCACGCCTGCCCTGCGTGTCCACGGCGGGTTCAGGTGCGGGCTCCCTGAGCCCGACCACCTGACCGCGCTGCGGCCGCGGCATGCTCGACGATGCTGCAGAAGCGGCCTTCCTCGGCGACGAGCTCATCGGCCCTGGCCCTCAGCGCGACCAGCTCGGCTCG
>JAKAVU010000198.1 GCA_021817185.1 bacterium | reverse complement strand
GTGGCTTCACTGTTGGGCAGGTACTTGCCCGACCTCATCGTGTGCCGCAGGCCCGAGAGCAGGGACTCTGCACGGGGATCGATTCCGGCCACCAGCACCGGGATCGGGATTACCAGATACGACGACGGAGTGAACGTCGTCGGGAGCCCGAAGCACGTGTGGCAGATCACGGTGCCCGCTTCACAGCCCACAACTGCACTACCGCCGCACTGGATCGACTTGCCGTCATAGGTCAGCTCAGACGTTAGGCCGCCTCCTACCGTCATTACCCCGTGCGGCGCGATGATGAAGTACTGCGGCGCAAGTGGATAGTGTGCTCGTCCGCCTTCGGCAGTCGCTTCTCCCTCGAGACGAAGCACCGTCAGCGGCGCAGATCCCACGATAGCTGGCAGCCTGGGCACAGAGAATGTGTATTGCAGGGTGGTGTAGCCGACGATCGCGATGGGGGCGGCGACCGAGACGCCCTTGACCTGCTCGATCGCGTGCCACTGAGCCTCGGTGATCCCGCCGTTGATGCTGCTTATGAAGTTGGGACTCACCAACCCCTGAGTCCGCTCCAGTTTGGTGACATCTCCGGCGGGCCTCACCAAGAGGTCGTAGGGCGTGTTCCAGGCTTTACCAATATCGCCCGTCAGCACAGCGGTCGTTCCCGATGTGGTACCCAAGAGCGCGACGTAGGCCAAGGAGGCCAAGATCAAGCCAAAGGAGACAAGGACGGTGAGCCGCCACTGGCCTCGCAGTTCGTGGAAGGCTAACCGCCACATCGTCTAGCCCTCGTCGGCACCCCTACCGCGACCGTGGAGCTCATTAGGCCGCTAGCAGCCTACCACCGACGATGCGGACGACCCGGTCCATGGCCTCGGCAACCTCTTGATCGTGGGTAGCCACCACCAGCGTCAGTCCCAAGTCCGCCTTCAGCCGCCGCAGAATCTCGAGCACCTCCTGGGTGGCGGTAGCGTCGAGGCTGCCGGTGGGCTCATCGGCCACCAGCAGGGACGGGTTGACGAGGAGAGCCCTGGCTATGCCGACTCGTTGCACCTCGCCACCGGACAGGCGCCCCGGCGGAAAGTTCAGCCGGCCACCCAGGCCCAGACCTTCGAGCAGGTCGCGGGCTCTCGGCTCGAGGACAGACCGCGGTTCCCACGGAAGTCGGGCGACAATGACGTTCTCCAATGCGGAAAGTCCTGCAAGGAGGTGCGGTTGCTGAAAGATCAGTCCCAGGTTGTCAGCGCGGAACGCGGTGAGCTCAGCTTCGGAGAGCTCACTCAGCGACCGGCCCAAGACCCAGACTGTGCCTGCCGAGGCTCTGTCCAGACCGGCGATCAGGTTTAGCAGCGTGGTCTTGCCGGAGCCTGACGGTCCCATCAAGGCGACGGACTCGCCCCGTCGGATGGCCAGAGTTGCGTCGACCACCGCCCCTACCTCACCGCTCGCGGTGCGATAGTAGCGGCTGCTACCGAGCAGGCGAACGGCCGGCTCTCGGTCGTGGGCCCACCGGTTGATCGGGGCGAGTTCGCCCCCGGGCCCATCTCGGCGAGACGGCTCCTCCCTTGGGTGCGACCAGGCGAGGACAGCTCCTCTCACCACGTCAAGGACCGCCCTCGGCCCAAGGCGCGTATGGGCCAGGTTGACTGCCATGTCCTCCTCGTACTGCTCCCGCCAGTGCTTGGGAAAGACGAGCGCCCAGCGTCGGTTCATGCCAGAGCGGCCCTCCGCACCAGTGTCTCCGCAAACGTCTGAAGTTGGGAGGACTCTGCCCGCAGCGCATCGGCTCCAGCGATGGTGAGCGCATACGGCTGCCGTCTTCCGTCCGCTGGGAGCCGGCGAACCCACCCCTGCCTCTCCAACCGGGCGATGACGACGTAGAGAGTTCCGGGCCCAATGATGATGCCGGTCAGGGCTCGCACGTCCCTCGCGATCGCGTACCCGTGCTTGGGTCCGGCGGCGAGGCTGGCCAAGACCAAGAGGGCCTGGTCGGTGAAATTGCCCAACCCACCACCCGGCGAACTCAGAGGGTTGGTTCGCCCCGCCTTCCGAGTCTTTGGTCCTACCGTCTTCTCGTCCGAATCTAGTCTGATAGTCGATGTAATGTATCTCTAACTATCGAGGACGTCAAGTGCGCCGCTCTCGGCACCCTGGTGGCAGAACTCGACCAGTCCTCCCCCACCCTCCGGCGCCAGGCCTGCAGCCGTCAGCCATTCTCGGCGAGCGCTCCACGACCCTTGCCGTCTCTCCCCGGAGGACCGCGCGCGAACACTGGCGGGACTCCACCGGATCGAGCGGGACGATCCAAGCACCGACGTGCATCCACTCAGAGGACATCCGGAGGGGCTCGCGTGCCACGTCGGAGAGCTGCGCGTCCTCTGCCGGCACCGGGGCGACGACTGCAGTGGGTGGAGGGGATCTTCCACCGCCAGGCACCCATGACCACGGTGCCCACCCTGTAGGACCAGGATCGCATCCATGCGCAGGCCCGCACTCTGGAGCTCGGGATTGCGCGACTCGGACGCCCTGCTGGCGCGCTCGTCACCGGCCCTTCAGATCGATCTCGCGCTGTTGGAGACTCGGCTTCGCCCCTGCACTGAAGGGCGGGAGTACAGGATCGCGGCCAGGTTCGGATGCTCTGAGAACGGGCGACTCAGCGCTGGCTCACCCGGCTCGAATCGATGGACCGTGCCCCGACGGATGGACTAAACCGGTGGGGAGCCCAAGGACGAGCTCAACGGCGGAGGCATCGCCACCGCCGCACGACGCGGCGACGTGGTGGCCCTCGACGGTGGGCAAAGCGGTTCGGTCGGCCACGCAGGCCCCGACCCCTCTTGCAGAGGCCCGACCCCATGCACCGGTGACAGCCACGGCTGACAGCCACAGAGGCCAGATTTGACAGCCACAGTGGCCTCCCGGGGCTCCCAGGGTTGACAGCCACGTTGACAGCCACGGGGTTGAAACTCCCCGATTCTGAACGTAACGGGGCGGCACTAGCCGGAGATCAAAAAGGGAGCCGACGGTCAGATTCGAACTGACGGCCAGCTGTTTACAAA
>JAKAVU010000016.1 GCA_021817185.1 bacterium | reverse complement strand
GCTCAGCTCGGCCATCGGCATCGGCCTGATCCTGGGGCTCACCGCGCTCCCTGTCACCACGGGGACTTCTAGGGAGAGGCTCTACACCCCTACCGGAACCCCACCGGACAATGAGTGGGAGAGATGTCCACCGTGAGAACGGCTCAAACGGCCCGACCATCGCGACCGCGGGTTGCGACACACCGGCGGTCAGATGCGGACCGAGGCCTACTGGCCGCGGGCCTGTTCACGGGCGCCGGGGGTCTCGATCTCGGGGTAGAACAGGCTGGATACTCCCTACTGGCTGCGGTGGAGAGCGATCCCACGGCTGTGGCGACGATGAACCGGAACCGAGCCCGGTTCTTTCCCCACCTCGCCGAGGTGCGCCCCCTGGACATCACCAAGCTCGATCCAGAAGACCTCATGCGGGAGATTGGAGTGGGCCCCGGAGAGATCGACCTCCTTGTCGGCGGGCCCCCCTGTGTGGCCTTCTCGAAGTCGGGTTTCCATCTCGAGTACAAGAGAGCGGGCCTGGATCCACGGGCGAACCTACTGGAGGACTATGTACGTTTCCTGGGTGCCTTGCGGCCGAAGGCCTACCTGATGGAGAACGTCTTCGGGCTCGCGTACCGCAACCAGTCGCGCGCTTTCTTCGAGCGACTGCAAGCAGGCATCGCTGGCCACGGCTACTCATGCACCTACGCGGTCCTCAACGCGGCTGACTATGGTGTGCCGCAGAACCGGCAGCGGCTCTTCGTCGTGGGCGCTCGCCGGGGCCGCGATCTGGGCCTGCCCGCACCTACTCACTGGGGGGAGCATGAGCGGCGGGTGCGGTCCCTGTATGCGTCCGTGCTGCCCCCCCACGTGACGGCCCGCGAGGCTCTGGACGGCCTCGCGACCGAGCCGGAGCCAGGTGAATCGGTGGGCGGGAAGTACGGCCATCTCCTGGCGGAGATCCCACCAGGGGGAAACTACCTGCACTACACCGCTCACGAGGGGCACCCGAAGCCGCTCTTCGAGTGGCGGTCGCGATACTGGACATTCCTGCTCAAGCTCTCACCGGATCGACCAGCGCCTACGATCCAGGGCCAGCCCGGGCCCTACGTCGGGCCCTTCCATTGGGAGAACCGCCGCCTCCGGGTGCCCGAGCTGCGACGTTTGCACGGCTTCCCCGACGACTACGAATTCGCTGGCAGTCGGCGCGAGATCCAGCTGCAGATCGGGAACGCGGTTCCACCCCCGCTAGCCAGAGTGGTTGCCAGGGCAATCGGCGGCCAGCTCAGAGGGCTGGAGGTGATCGGGCGGCTGGAGTCGTACCAACCGACACTGGCCCTGACGCCTGGCCGCTGATCCGCAGAGGTCACTCACCCGGCCGGCCTCTGGTATCTCGCGCTGTGGGGTGTAGCCCCTAGGATGCTCTCGGTATGGCAGAGCACGTCGATCTTGCCGATTGGCTGAGGGGGCAGCTTGCCAAGTATCGGTTCGAGGTCGCTGGGATCTTCCATCGTGAGGGGAGACCCATATGGCCGTTGGCTGCCAACGATGCGTTGAGTCTCGAACGCCAACTCACGGAGGGGGGTTACCTATTGCCCCTGCCGAAGGAGCCGGCGGCGTTGGCCAACGTGCTTGAGGTCGCCCTGGTCGACCACCTTCTGAGAGTCGTAGCAGAGGAGTCCGGTCTTGAGGCACGGCGCGGGACGGAGAGAGGGTACCCGGACATCGAATTCTCCGGGACGCGGCTGGGGGGCTACCACGCTGTTGACGTGAAGGTTGCACGGCGTGCCAAGACGAGGGATAGGCTGCGGACGAACAGTCGCATCACGCTCTACACCGGGAACACCTACTTCCGGTTTCCCGACCTCCTGTGGCCAGGGACCTTCCGGCCCTTCGAGGAATACGCGAGGCATCTCGACATCATCGTGATCTACACGCTGAACGAACACAGCGCTGCCCGCGTCGAAGACCCGGAGATGATCGTTCAGGACGCCTGGCGCATCGCCAGCAAGCAGCGCTCGTCGACCACGCGCGAGTACATAGGGGCGGTTGACCTCATTAGTCGGTTGCGCGAGGGGAAGGGGGACTTCCAGTCAGCGGAAGCGTTCTACGCGTACTGGCGCAAGTATCACTTCACCCTCAGTCGGCAGGTTGAAAAGGAATTGGACAAGGCTAGGCGGAAAACGCAGGGGTAGTGCTGTCCCGTCGGCAGAGGACGTCCCACCGCGAGGAAGGGGAACCCCTGGCCGTTGCCAGCGGGAGGGTCCCGCCCCTTCGGGATGGGTTGTGCCGGGAGCCGGTCCTCAGCGCCGTGGCTGCCCCAGTCGTCGAAGGATCTCCGGCAGAGGTCGGCGTCCCTGAGGTTTCACTCGTGGGCTGTCGAGGGGAAGGCCCAGGGCGCGTCGCCTGGCGGCGGCACGCTGACAGGCGGCAGAGCAGTAGATGCGTGGCCGGCCGGTGAGAGGCTGGCTAACGGGCCTTCCACAGCCAGCCAGGCACTGCTTGGGGCGCTCGTGAACTCGAGTGCTGCCCATGGAATTCTATGGTCGCCTTTTCAGACGAGCTACGATCTCGCGGGAGCCTCCAGCTCGAGCCCTTCGTGACCTTCGGGATCCGACTAGTCGGCCCCGCTAGAGCACCTCGCCGCCCTGGGCGATCACCCGGGCCACTGGCGCCGCGTGCCAACGGCTGCCACCCCACGGCGCTGACACCCCCTCGGTCTCCAGCTGGCGGCGTTCTCATCGAAGAGGGTGCCGCTCCAGAGGTGGCGGCGGAGCACCTCGGAGTTCCTGTGCCCGATCGCCCGCCTGGTATCCCTCCCCGGAGTGGAAGCGTGTCGCTCGATCAGCCAAGCCACGCGCTACGCTGACCGTAGCAAGGAGAACCCGATCAGCCCCTCGGGTCGCTCCACACCATGGCGGTAGCGTCCCACGTCGTTAACCAGCCTCAGCTGGGACGCGCGTTTACCGCAGGCAGCCCGGTAAGGGTCCCGAGCCCCATGGGGCTCGGGACCGCCGCGAGATGGTTTAGGCCGCTGGGGTCGTCTCGTCGTCTCCGGGGGGCAGTCCGGGAAGAATTTCGCTGCCGTTGAGACCTTCGAAGTCTCCGACGAGGCCGAGCACGTTGTCCACGACCATGCGGATCTGCTTCTCCCTGCGCGCCCACTTCCGGGTCATCCAGAGCTTCTCCTTCTCGTCGTCCTCCTGGAGGTTGGCAAAGAACTCCTGGAGGGCCTCGATCCGGAGGCGGAACTCCGCGCCAGTGATGTAGCGGGAGAGCGCCTCGATGCGCTCCCCCTTGTTCGCGTTGAGAGCGACGACGGCGTGGGTGTGGATAAGCGTCTGGCGCAGGATGGCAGCGAGGGTGGCCGCGGCGCGCGGCTGGGCTGCCCAGGCCCGGGCTTCGAGGTGGCCCATGGCTCCGACGGAGTCGGGGGTGTTCGCGCAGATGAGGACTCCGTGGTCCGCGCCGGCACTGCGCATATCCTCCTTCAGCTTGCCGAGCCAGCTTGCCTGCCAGTGAGCGTTCTTGGCCTCCCAGAGGATGGTGCCGCACGCCTCGCCCAGCGGAGTACGGACCACCTGCCGGATGTCGGCGCCGCGGACGCCGGTCCTGGTGGGAATGATCCCGTCGCCGGGGAAGAGCTGGTGGAGCTGCGCCTCAAGGTCGAGTTCGAGGACTTCTCCCTGCGTCTGCTGGGACCCCTGGTCGAGGCGGCTCCGGAGGCGGGCGGCATCGTCGCGCGCATCCTTGAGCTTCTTCTCCAGCTCGAGTTCCTTGAGCCGGTGCTCTTCGAGTGCCCTCTCCTTCTCCTCGGCGCGGATCTTCTCCTGGGACTCGCGCAGGGCCGTCTCGTTGCGGAGCCGATCGGTTTCGCGCTCCGTCTCCAGCTTGCGCATCTGGCGGTTGAGGTCGAGGAGATTCCCCCTAAGCTCCTTGTTCTGCTCCCGCTGCTCAGCCGCCTCTTCGCGGGCCTTCTGCATCTCGACGGCGAGGTTCTCGGTGACCTGCTCGCGGGCCTGCTCTTCGGTCTCGCGGCGTACCTGGTCGAGCTCCAGGCGGTGGCGCTGGTCGAGGCCCTGGGCGATGTCTTCGGCAATCTGGGCCCGAAGGGCTTCGCCGACCGGGAAGATGGTCTTGCACTTCGGGCAGGTGACTTGCCAGTCATCGTGGCCATGATCGATGGAAAACTTGGTTGCCAACTTGATGGACTCCTTCTCTTCTGAACTGGACGAGGCGTCCTGCCGCCCCGCGCGGTTGACTTCAGCCCTGGGAGAGGGCTGTCCAGCGGAGTCCGGTCCGGCTATCCTTGCCATGGAACGCCTGGAGATGCCGGTCTCGCTCCGCGGGTCCGACCTTCTGGGTAGACGGCCCTGGTGAGGCGGTAGGACGCTTCGCCGGGGTCGTCGGCTGTTAGCCCATGCTGACGCGATTGATCTATACGACCTCGAGCCTCACCTCCTTCTTCTCGACCCGGACGCGACCGGGTGTCTGACGCTGCCGAGCGAATGGCGCATTGAGCCGGTAGGCGTATTCCTTGGTCCACCCCTGGTCGGTGAGGGGCGCAGGCTTGTAGTGCATCTTGCGGTCGAGGAGCCCGAGCTGGCGGAGCTTGGTCAGCCCGCGTTCCGCGGAATCGGCGGATATGCCGTACCAGCGACTGGCCCACTCCGCGGGCAGGTAGAACTCCTCGCGTAGGCTGAGGGCGATGAGGAGAATCGCCTTGGTGGTGAGATCCATCTGCCTGTGCCAGCCGTCATGGAAATAAGCCAGTGGCAGCTTGAAGTAGGGGTCGCGGTGGGTTCCCACGTACGTGTACGGGTCGCCGTGGCCGTCCTCGCTGAGGATGGTCACTACCGCAAGGCGGCCCTTGCGGCCACGGGCAATTAGCCTGAACTCCTCCAGCCTTCTCCAGCTCCGCGATACCGCGGCCCGGCGCGATGCCCCGCGGAGACCGATAGCGCGGGCCCACACCCCTGATGGCTGGATAGCCTGGAACGGCTCATGGCTGGCCAGGGCCAAGGTCAGGAGGTAAAGATCGAGAGCCCGGGCGTCGTGCCGCCGGACGAATTGCGCGAGCGGGCCAGGCCTGATCTCAGACCGTCGGCCCTGCTGAACGAAGCTGCGCCGGATGGGCACGGACTCAGGACGGCCTGACTTCTTGAGAAGCTCGCTGATCGTCTCCTCTTGGGTCGCCACCAGTGGACTAGCCATGCCGGCCACTATGACACATACGAGGGAGGACCAATGCGGCGGTAAGCACCGGCCACTTGTCGTTCCAGCGGGAGTTATGTGAGGCCAGTGAGGAGACCAAGCTTGAAGCACACACACAAGACCAGGAGCAGCACAGCAGCCAACTGCGTGGCTGGCCCCGGAGCTGAACTCTTCCCGCCCACTTTATTGACCTGTTCACAAACTCAACCTTGCCTGGGCGCCGGGTGGCTTGGGTCCCTAGCTCCCTGACGGGGCGTGTACCGCTTACGGTATGAGGCCCGCCTTCAGAAGGGGATGTCATCAGGGTCGATGTCCCCGGAGGCAGGGACATCCTCGCCGATTGGGTTGTCGACGGGCTCCAGTACCGTGCTGACTTCAGCGAACACGTCGCGCACACCGGCCAGCCACCCCCTCCAGTACTGGTCGCAGAGGTGTGGCCGTTGCTCGTGGTGGCCGTCGCTGTCGACGAAGTACGGCGCACCCCAGCGGTGCGGGTTGTTCCGTGCATAGTCCTGCTCGGGGGCGCCGAAACGACCAGTGAAACCGAGGGCCAGTCCGCTGACGCGCTCACCGTCCTGGGTCCAGGTCCACCTGATGTCACCGAGAACCACATCAGCCTCGTCCATGCGGCTGTACATGCAGACCTCCGCCCAGCTGCCGGTCTCCCGAGCCCACCTGGAGCCTTCGGCATGCCCAAGGCGGTAGGGGACGCCACGGCGGCGGTCGCTTTCGACGCGCAGGCGAGCGACGAGGTCGCTGAGTTCGGGATTCTCGGCGCGGTCGAGCTCGGCATTGATTGCGCGGTCACACACCTGGCTGACATTGATCTCGACACCCCGGCGATTTCGAGCCTCGTCGAGGCGACCCTTGGTCTCCTGCTTGACGGTGATGTTGAGCCGAAAGGCACGCTGGTCGGTGGGTTCCTTGGCGCTGCTGTCCATGGCTTGGATACAGACTAGCCAGGGGCAGTGTGTGGCGGCAACACCGTCCACACCGATACACACCGAGGCCCGGATCAGATGTTCGAGCCAGCCCTGAAATTACACATTGCCCTGCTCACGGTCGATCCCCGTGGGGCGCTTCCAGCAGACACCAAAGCGAGGCTACAGCCCCACGTACCTGGCGGCGTTCTCCTGGAAGAGGGTGGCGGGGCGGACGTAGTTGTGGAGCTGGGCGAGGGAGCGGTGGCCGGTCTGGAGCTGGATGGCCCAGGTGGGGGCCCCGGCCCTGGCGGCCGAGGTCACGAAGCCGGAGCGGAGGCTGTGGGCACCGACCCTCCCGGGGTCCCCGCCGCTCGCGCGCACCGCCCGCTGCACGGCCCGGGCCACCGCCCGCTCGGAGCAGCGCAGCGACAGTATCCGGCCGGCCCGGTCCACGGTGCGGAAGAGGGGCCCTGCCGAGATGGCGGCCGCCTCCACCCAGGCCTGGACGGCCCGCACCGGGCAGGTCTCCCCGTGGAGGCCCCAAGGGATGCCTACCAGCCGGCCCCGGCCCTCCTGGTCGGTCTTGGACCGGCGCAGGCGGATCCGCAGCCCCTCGGGGACCAGCTCCAGGTCCTCGACGTCCAGGCCGGCGAGCTCGGAGCGCCGGAAGCCGCCGGCGAAGCCGAGCAGCAGCATCGCCCGGTCGCGGATCCCCCGGCTGGTGCCCTCGGGGATGGCGGCGAGGGCTGCCCGCAGGGCTGGGGTCTCGAGCGCTGTCTTGCCGCTCGTCGCCACTCCGTAGGTCCGGCGGACGCCGGCGACCACCGCCCGGACAGCGGCCGTCTTGGTGGGCGATGGATGTCCCGCCGCCTGGTGGGCGACGGAGATGGCGGCCAGCGCCTGGGCGACCGTGCTGGGCCGGCGCCCCAGCTGGGCCAGGCGCGCGGCGTAGGCGGCCACCAGGGCCGGGCTGGCCGGGAGGGGCTGGGTCCCCGGTGGCGCCTCCGGGCCTGCGCACCACTCCGTGAAGAGCCGCCACGCGGTCCGGTAGGCGCGGCGGGTGGCGGGGCTGCGGGAGGCCTCGGCGTAGTCGCGGGCGGCGCTGCCCGCCCCGGCAAGCGCCAGCTCCGCCGGCTCGCGGCGGCGCGCCGCCACCACCGCCTGCTGGGCGGCCAGGACGATCGCCCGGGCGAGCGGGTCCGGGGGCTTAGGGCCGGTCCTGCGGGGTTTCCTCGGCACCCCTGGATGGTAGCGGAATCACTGTCCGATAAGTGAAGATTATCGGACACAGCGGCATGTGGCCAGCGCGTGTGTCATCATGCCCGGAACCAAATCACACGGGCTCTTGGAAGAAAAGGTGCGACGTGTCCTCCATGGTCTCCTGGGCTGGCCCCCACGTGGGACATTCTCGGCGCGTGCTCTATTCGGCGCGGGGGCAGCTATGTTCGTCGGTGGGATTGCCAGTCTCGTCGCCGATCCTAGCCGGCTCTCCGGGTTCGGTGTCACAATCCCCGACTCCCGTGTACTCTCTGCGGCTATTTCCCTCGTTGGCGTAGGGGTCGTGAAGCTTTCAAAGTTTGAGGAGAGTCGCGAGGGAACCCATGGCGTTCTTCGCGATCTCGCTCGCGATGCGCTGAAGTTGGCAAGAGAGGTGGGCCCTGGCGGATTCGATGAAAGTGGGATCGCTGGCGTGCAGAAGCTAATAGCGCAGCTTCACGCTGAAAGGAAAGACCTCGCCCTCTACAGCGAGCACGGAGCGGAATACGACCGGTTGGAGAACCTACTTCAGGAGCTGGAGGCTTTCGCTAACAGTTCAAGTCAGCCATCAGATGAATATGTCCGCAGACTGCGGGTCTTCTCCCAGATCAAGTGACAGCCGAGTCGGCCACCACCGTGCCTCAGGCACGCCTCTCTATGTGTCCTCACCTGACGCCTCACCTTTGAGGTCATCCTTTTGGTCGTGCCACCATATGAAGAAGTTCCATATGCTCGCAAAAGTGCTCCGTGTCAAACTGTCGAGGAGTTCCTGGTGTACCCCTGCGCCCAGGTTGAAATGCTGCTCCAAGTGGAGGCGCAGGCCCGATTTCTCGTTCTGTACGTACACAGACGGCCACCGCTTTTGTGCGCAATATGCATTTGTAATGTGACACCATTCGCTAAAGCTGGGCCCTGGTGGAGCTGGCGCTGACGCACGGATACTGTATACCGGGGTTGGCTGACTCGCGACAGTCAGCCAAACGTTCAGCTCAGGAATCTCTTGCTTGGCGTCCCCTTCAAAGATGAGCAAGAAGTCGCCAACTTCATCCGTTAGGAAGCGGAGGTCGTCCTTCTTTAGAAAAGCCAGTACCATGTCGCGGCCCAGCGGCCTGACCTCAAATTCTGGCGTCCCTTGCGGGATACTCGCTTCAGGCACCGACTAGCTCCCGCATTCTGTCCTGGCCATTGGCCACCGACCTCTCTTGGTCGCGCGGTGTACCGCCCCCAGTCCGATAGTGCTTCGTCAAAGTCTGATGTGTGTTGTGGGCATCCTCGATGGAAGCGTGGAGGGACTCGATTTCGCTCAATGGTCCCTTTTCTGGCGATGGTGCCGTGCCTCGATCATGCAGCGGGGTGAGGATAGGTGTGTTGGCCAGTTCGGTCGAGACCGCCTGCTCCATCACCGACGGCGCGCGTCTGCCGGAAGTAGGCTGGACAAGTGCGCCGCGCTCAGAGGGCACACGCTCTCTAAGAGCTTCGATCTGCCGAGAGAGCCGTTCTCTCAAGAGGACTCGGGCAATCCGTCGCTGATGAGCCTCGGCTTCCGCTCTGAGCTTGCGCCCGTAGGCCACCACATCAGCAAGTTTGACGCGACGGTGGCCCCCGACAGTCTGCTGGTCGAGTGGAATGTCACCCCTCTCTATGAGTTCGATTAGGTAGGGCCGGGAGACATGCAGGAAGTCTGCCGCTCGCTGGGTGGTGAGTACCGATCGGTAGGGCTCCACAGAGACAGCCAGCCCCCTCGACAGCCAGTCAGCACCCTGACGCAGCACTTCAAGCGCCAACGGAGCTTTGTAGGCAACACCATCCACCTCCAGGACCGCACTCTCTGACCTGCCGCGGAGAGCGTCAGCCAACTGTCTAAGCTCCAGGAGCCGGTCGGCGGCTGGCCCGACGACGTCGTTGTCAGACCCTTCCCCTTGCGCTTCCACTAGTACACCTCCTCCGTGCCTGTGCCGAACCACACTGAAGGAACCCCAGGGGCACCTTCGCTGGCTGGAAGCTAATCGCAGAAATCGAAGCCCAGACTATAGCACCACGCCACGACCCTGTTGGCATAGCCTCTGATCGACTCCCCTCCTCTCTCTTAGGGTTCCTTCCCCGTCCTGCCCCTGGCATGGAGGTAAGACCGCATGGCGCGCCAGTCAGACTCAGAGACTCAAATCAACTCCCCCTGGGACCTCGAGCGCTGCCCCGCCGGCCAGCTCGCCCAGCGGTACGCCGACCTGCAGGCCTTCGTCGCCTGGCTTGGGGCCCAGGACATCCCGGCGCCCGCCTGCTGGTACACCCATGGCTGGCTGGTCCACCGGCTGGCAGCCCTGCTTGCCTGGAGGGCCCGCGCCTATGCGCCCGATGCCCACCCGAGGGATGCCGCCGACTGGTGGGTGGTGGGCGTGGCCGCCCTGCAGCGGGACTGGGAGCCGTGCCTCGCACATGAGGGCCGGCACCCGCCGCCGGACGCCCCCTGGGACGACCCCGTCCCCATCCCCGAGTTCGGCGCCTTCGTGAAGGCCCTGGTGCGAGAGCGGGCCGAGCATCCCCCGCCGGCGCCACGAGCGCGTCGTCCTCGGCCGACCCCGCCATGAGCCGGCTCCAGGGCCGCTGGGGGCCGGTCGCCACCAGAGCCGCCGGCTGGCTGCTGATCCTCGCCTGGGTGGCCCTGCTCGGCTGGTGGGTCCACATCGGCTCCGTCTCCGAGATCATCACCTGGATCGTCCTCACGCTGCTCGGCTGGTGGCTCCTCCCCCGGGCTCGGCGGCTCTGGTGGCGGTACGGCTGGCACTGGCCGCTGCCCCTGGCTCCTCCTCCCGGCCCCCCTCCCTCCTTCCGGATCTGCTGCGGCAGGGCCTACGGCGACTGGGTCAGCGCCCCGCCCCAGGTGGCGGCCCTGGCCCTCGGCCCTCCCCGCAGCGGCAAGACCAGGGGCATCATCATCCCCAACGTCGCCGCCTGGGAGGGACCCGTCCTGGTCACCTCCACCCGCCGCGACGTCCTGGACGCCACCTGCGCCTGGCGCGCCCGGCGGGGGACCGTCTGGCTCTTCGACCCCCTGGTCACCGTCGACCCCCTGCCCGAGGGAGTCCGGGGCCTGGTCTGGTCTCCCCTGCGCGGCTGCTCCGACTGGGACACCGCCCGCCAGCGGGCGGAGGCGCTCGCGGTCGACACCGGCCGGGGCGTGGAAGAGGCCACCCACTGGCGCATCAGGGCCACCCAGCTCGGCGCCGTCCTCCTCCACGCCGCCGCCCTGGACGGCCGCTCCCTGGCCACCGTCTGCGCCTGGGCCCACGCCCAGCGCGCCGAGCCCGCCCAGGCGATCTGCCAGAAGGCTGAGAGCCAGGCCGCCGGAGCGGTCCTCCAGGGGCTGCTGCGCACCCCCGACCGCGAGCGCGGCAGCATCTGGTCGGCCCTGCAGGGGATGCTCTCCCCCTTCGACACCACCAGGGTCTGCCAGGCCGCCGACGCCGCCCCCGAGCACCCCTTCGACCCCGAGGAGTTCCTCGCCGGCCCCAACACCGTCTACGTCGTATCCCCCTCCGACGCCGCCACCGACGGCGCCCCTCTGGTGGTGGGCCTGGTGGAGGAGCTGCGCCTCACCGCCCTGCGCATCTCCGATCACACCGGCGCCCTGCCCATCCCCTGGCTGCTGGCCCTGGACGAGGTGGCCACCATCTGCCCCCTGCCCGGCCTCCCCCGGCTGCTCGCCGAGGGCGGCGGACGCAACCTGGTCACCCTGATCGCCATGCAGGACCTCCGCCAGGCCGCCGCCCGCTGGACCTCCTCCGGAGCCCAGAGTTTCCTCACCCTGGCCGGGGCCAAGGTGGTCCTCCCCGGCTACGCCGACGCCGACACCCTGCAGCAGCTGGAGACCCTGGTGGGCCGCCACCTGGTCCCACTCACCACGACCACCACCTCCCGCACCAAGCGCCACGGGCAGCGCCATGACGACGAGACCGAGAGCTCCTCCCAGAGCTTTCTGGAGCAGCCCCACCTCCCCGCCTCCGCCTGGCGCGGCGGGTACCCGGGCTCCGCCTGGGCCCTCATCGGGGCCGGCGAGCCCCAGCAGATACGGCTCATCGACCCAGAGCGCACCCGGCCCTTCGCGAGCTGGCTGAGACCGGATGGCACGACGTGAACTTCCTCGCCCCGACTTGCAGGCGTGATAGAGCAAAGCAATCCCGCTGACATTCCCTAGTTCCCTGGGGAGATCCCGCCACGCCCACGCGTTGCACTTCCCCGCCCCCCCTGTTAGCCTCCAGACAGTCCGTGAATTGAGGTGGCAGAGGATCGCCATAGAGACGCGGAGTTCACCCTTGACCCCGGCCAGCCAGCTGGCACTGGCCGAATTCGCCCTCTCAG
The DNA here is from genome assembly GCA_021817185.1 of bacterium. Next base: position 6,374 of record JAKAVU010000016.1, on the reverse strand, counting down.
GCATCAACCTGCTCGTCCTGGATGACCTTTGGAGCTGGGCAGTCCGAGTTGGAGACACGTCTGCCAGACAGCTTGGACTTCGCATGGGCCAGCAACTGCACTCCATCCGAGCTGACCTCCCTCTGGTAGCTGGAGAGCTTGAACGTCTAGCTCCCGAAGTGAACGCTGCCTGGGACACTTTCCTTTGGAGGCAACTCTCCAGCGACGACGAGGATCTGGTCCGACAACTCTTCGAGGGCACCAATCCGGGTGCCGCCACCGCGGTAATAGCCCGCAACCTTGACTCCGTGCTCGAGGGAGAAGCTCAAGTGTTGCAGCGCAAGCTCCACGAACTTGAGCTTGAAGGGCCTGGACCTGTCCTTGGCGATCTCCTGCAACGAACCAAGCTTCGCCTCTGTCTAGTGATCATCGGCGCCGTGTTGCTGGGAGCGGACATGGCAACCTCGGGCGTGGAGCACGGCACTCTAGTTGCCGTTCAGCAGCTAGCCCCTTATGCCCTCTATGTAACTGTCGACTCCTTGAGGCATCCCGACCTTCCACCACCCCGCACCCCCACGCCAGCCTGACTTTTTCGCTCCCGTCCAAATGACGGTGCGCAGCAGACCGAAGCCGGTCCCCTTCTTCTGAGCCCCCGCTAGAAGACACCCTCGCGAGTCCTGCCGGCGGCCGCACGCCTCGTTCGGCAAGTCTCCATTCACCACGCTTAGCACAGAATGTGCGTATAGTATGCTGGGGTCGGGGAGATGGAGGGAGCGCCGCCATGATGACCGTCCACAAGATCGCCGCCGCTGACACCGTGGGCTACGTCGCCTACCTTGCCAGCCAGGGACCGGAGCGCCGCCGCGGCGACTACTACCTCGGCCAGGAGGGCCGGCCCGCCGAGGGACCCGGCCAGTGGCTCGGGAAGGCGGCTGTCGCCCTCGGCCTCTCCGGCGAGGTGCGGCGCGAGGACCTCCTCGCCCTCTGGCAGGGCCAGGACCCCAGCTCCGGCGAGCAGCTGGTCCGCCATGCCCACGGCGTCCACACCGCCGCCGTCGACTGCACCTTCTCCGCTCCCAAGTCCGTCGCCATCGTCTGGGCCCTCGGAGACCAGCAGACCAGGGACCGGGTTGAGCTGGCCCACCAGCAGGCAGTGGAACAGGCCCTAGCCCACCTGGAGGCCCATGCCCCCCTCGTCCGCCGCCGCATAGGGGGCCAGGTCCGCCACGAGCGCGCCCAGGGGCTGGTCATCGCCCGCTTCCGCCACCACACCTCCCGCCAGAGCGCGGCCCAGCAGCAGGCTGGCTCCGCCCCCGACCCCCAGCTCCACGACCACTGCGTCATCGCCAACTGCGCCCTCCGATCCTCCGAGAGAGAGGCCCGCACTGGGAGATGGGCCGCCATCGACTCCCGCCCCCTCTACCGCATCGCCGCCGAGGCAGGCGCCGTCTACCGCGCCGAGCTCGCTTCCCTCCTCCAGCAGCAGGGGTACCGGACCGAGCGCCACGCCAGGTACTTCGAAGTCTCGGGCGTCTCCCCCAAGGTGCGCTCTGCCTTCAGCGCCCGGGCCGCTGAGGTCGAGCAGGCCATAGCCGCCTTCCGGGCTCGCCACGGCAGGGCCCCCACCGACGAGGAGGTGAGAGGGCTCGTCGTCCGCTCCCGCTCCCCCAAGACAGCCGTCCCTGAGGACGCGTTCCAAGCCTGGCGGGAGAGGGCGAAGGACGCCGGCGCCGACCCCAAGAGCTGGGGCCCGCAGCCACGCCCCATCCCCCAGGCCCCGTGGGCGGAGACCGTGGACGCTGTGGTCCAGGAGCTGACAGACCCGCAGAGCCCCCGCCGCCTCACCCAGGCCTCCGCCACGGTCGACACCAGAACCCTGCGCACGGCAGTGGCCGAGGCCGCCCAGGGCAGGGTGTCCGGCGCCGCGGTCGATGCCCTCGTGCAGGCTGTGACAGCCGACCCAGCGCTGGTCCCACTCACGGGCGGCCTCTGGACCACGAGACCCACCCTGGAGGCCGAGCAGGCCGCTCTCGGCGCCGTGGCGGCCCATCCCAAGGACCCCGCCCGGGCCCTGCCCGAGGCCGTGGTCGCCCGGGCGGTCGAGCAAGCCCCTGTCCCCCTGGATCCGGAGCAGGTGGCCGCGGTCCGGCTCGCCTGCGGGGATGACGGCTTCGTGGGCCTCGCCTCCCCCGCCGGTGCCGGCAAGGGGGCGGTCCTGCAGGCCGTGGTCAAGGCCCACCAGGCGGCCGGGGGCAGGGCCGTCGCCGTGGCGGTCGCCGGCGCCACCGCCCAGCGGCTCGGGGAATCGACCGGGGCCGACCTCTCCTGCACGCTCGAGGCCTTCCTCCACCGGGTGGAGACCGGCAGGATCGTCCTGGGGCCCAAGGATGTGGTCGCCCTCGATGAGGCCGGCGTGGTCGAGACCACCAGGTGGGCCGCCCTCCTCGAGGCCGCGGGCAACGCCCGGGTGGTGGCCGCCGGGGATGCGGCCCAGCTCTCCCCCATCGGCCCCGGCGGCCTCTGGCCGGTCCTGACCGAGAGAGCCCCCACCGCGCTCCTCACCACTGTCTACCGTGCCGACTCCCCCTGGGCCAGGGATGCCTGGGCCGCCCTCCGGGCCGGCGCCTCGGCCGAGGCGCTCGCCGCCTATGCGGAGCGCGACCTGGTCCTGGTGGCCGAAGACCGGGAGCAGGCCCGGGCCGCCGCCGTCGCCCGCTGGGACCACGATCGTGAGGAACTGGCAGCGAGAGGCCTAGGGCCGGAGCAGCTGCTCCTCACCACAGACGGCACCCGGGCCGAGGTCCGGGACCTGAACCGCAGGGCCCAGGCGGCGAGGCTGGACAAGGGCGAGCTCCAGGGGGGGCCGGTGGAGGTGCCGCGGGAGCGCCAGCGAGAGCTGGGCGATGACCTGGAGGGCAGCTCTCCGGTGCTCCTGTACGCGGGAGATCTGGTGGTGACCACCCGCCCCGTGTACGGGGTCAAGGCTCAGGGCAAGCCCACCAGGCGGGTGGAGAACGGCGAGACCGGGGTGGTGGTGGCCACCGACCCCAAGGCCGGCGCCGTCACCGTCCGGCTCCGGGACCGGGAGTGGGTGGTGGATGACGAGCACCGCTCCGCCTTGGACCTCGCCTATGCGCAGCACCTCTACCGGGCCCAGGGCAGGACCGTCGCCGAGGTCCTGGTCTGCGGTGGCGGCTGGCAGACCGACCGGGCCTCCGGCTACGTGGGGGTCACCAGGGCCAGCGAGACCTCGGTCGTGGTCACCGATGCCGACAGCCTGGGCACCCCTCCTGGTGACGTGCCCGCCGCCATGCAGGCGCTGGCCGCCCGCTGGGCCGAGGCCCACTCCGCCGTGGCTGCCTCCACCCTCCTCCAGCAGGCGGAGCTGGCCGCACAGTCTCCAGAGGCCGGCGAACTCGAGGAGCGGCCGGAGGCCCAACCCCCAGCTGAGCCGGAGCAGGTCTCCTCTGAGCCTCTCGTGGAGCTGGAGCCCGGCTGGACCCTCGTCGACCAGCCCGAGCGGGGAGCTGAGCGGGAGTGACCGCCATCACCGGTGAGGAGGTTCGTAGCGGGGGATCGCTGGCGTCCAGACCAGAGATCCGATCGTCTGGGACCCTCGTTCTGTCTTTGGAGAGAGGAATTCCTACAGGGTCTACAGGGGTACTACAGGTAATGCGAAGTGGGGAGCGCGACCAAATCAGCGCAGAGGCGCGACCAAATCAGCGCACCCTTAAAAGGAGGCTCCGCGACCAAATCAGCGCAGAGGCGCGACCAAATCAGCGCATTGTGGCTTGGCCCGCCTCGGCATCCAGATCTTGGGGCTTGGAGCTACCCTAGCCCCTAGATGTGGGGTACGATTGCCGGCGGAGGGAGAGGGCCCTCAGCGGATCACGAGAGGCTAACTCTGAGGCGCTACAACACTTCACCGAGCGCAGGAGCGAACCCTATGCAGGACCTGGGGCACATGACCGTGGAGGGTCAAGAGGCCGCCTGGAGTGCGGCTGTTGCGGTGCTGCCAGCTCCGGTTAGGCACGGTGTCCTGGGGGATGCGCTGCTGGCCTGGGTCTCCGACCGAGAGTTGAAGATCACCGTCCGGTCCCCGGTCGCTGTAGAGCTTGCCTCGAAGTACCAGAAGGAACTCTGCGATCGTCTCGGCGACCAGCTTGGCCATCGAGTCGAGATCGGCTTCCTTTGCGATGCGAACGCCTTCCCTCCCCTTGATCGGACTACCTCGGATCTGGCCATCGCCGAGGAGGCCGCCGCTAACGAGATCGAGCAGGCCCGCCAGGTCGGAGAGCTCGCGTACTACGCGCGCATCATGGCTCAGGCGACCATCCCTCATCGCCCGCTTCCGAAGGGAGTGACCGAGTTCGTCCGGCGCAATGGTCAACTTGAGCTGACCATTCTTGCCCCGTCGAAGACCGGGATCCCCTACGGCTCAATCCCGCGGCTGCTCCTGGCCTGGGTCACCACCGAAGCCGTCAGATCCAAGGAGCCTAGATTGGTCCTGGGCACATCCATGGCGAAGTTCATGGCCCGGCTGGACCTGTGCCGGACTGGCGGCCCCCGGGGCGACATCACCAGGCTTCGGAACCAGGCCAAGGCTCTGTTCGCCGCCACCATCTCGGCTACGTTCGACGGGGACGGCAGGTGGACGGACGACGGCTTCAGGGTGGCCGCGCACACGGACCTTTGGTGGGACCCTCGGAACCCTGACCAGGACACGCTCTGGGAAAGCAGCGTGACTCTGAGCCACGAGTTCTTCACCGAGATCACTAGGCGCCCGGTCCCGGTCGACATGGGTGCCCTGCGACTCATCAAGGACAGCCCCATGGCGATCGACACGTACATCTGGATGGCCCATCGCATGTCCTATCTGAAGCGGGACACCTTGATTCCCTGGCAGCTTCTCGAGCTGCAGTTCGGGGCCGGCTACGCCCGCACGCGCGACTTCCGTCGCAAGTTCACACTCCGGCTCCGGGAGGTGCAGTCGGTGTACCCGGCGGCGAGCTGGGACTTGACGGTCCGGGGCTTGCGGCTGCACCCCTCCCCCACCCCGGTACAGCGGCTGCGGGTACTGCACTAAGGCGCCTCGCTACTTCCCAAGGTAGCGAGCGAACTAGCTACCTTGCTATCAAGCGAGCAGGCTTGCTACTTAGCGAACAACCGAGTAAGCTGGCGTAGTGCTGGTTACAGTCGCGTCCAACAAGGGCGGGGTGGGCAAGACCACTCTGGCTATCGAACTCGCCTACTCCCTCAAAGGGATACTGATCGACCTCGACTGGGACTACGGCAGCGCGACCAGGGCTTCTGGGGTGGATCCTGCCGGCAACCGGCGGTCGTCGCTCCTGGAAGCACTGGTGGGAGAGGGGCGGATCCCCAGCACCCTCAGGCTCTCTGGTCGCCCCGAACTGGTTCCGTCACACCCCTTGATCGTGGAGATTGACGCCGCAGAGGCCAACGTCTCGGCCAAACTCCGTTCCTGGGCAGATGCCTGGGATCGCGACGTGGTCATCGACACACATCCCGGGGCCGCCTCGCTGACGTATGCGGCCATGGCTGCCGCCGATTTGGTGGTGGTTCCCGTGGTGCTGGCCGGACGCGAGCTTGACGCGCTTGAAGGGCTGCTGGCGGAGGCGACCGAGTTTCGCCTCCTCCTGGTGCCGAACCGGGTGGTGCGTTGGCCGGATCTGGCTGCCATCAACAGGCTGGAGGAGCTGGCCACGCGGTATCAAGTGCCAGTGGCCACTGGCATCTCCGACCACCGTTGGTGGCCGAGGCGGAAGCGGAGAACGGCAGTGGGCGCGGCCACCCCGCCAGGGGAAGCGATCGCGCGGGCCCAAACCGAACTCCAGCAACTCGCCGAGGGCGTTCGCAAGGAGGTGGCAAGGTGAGTGGAATAGAGGACCTGCGCCGGCGGCGCCAGGCGGCGGGACCGACGCCGCGGCGCATGCCAGCCCCGCTGCGGCCAAGGACGCACGCGGAGGCTGAAGCCGCAGATGCCGGCGAGGTGCAGCAGGAGCCAGCGGCTGCCTTCGCGCCGAGCGAGAGGGTGCCGGACCCCGATCCTCTGGTCGCACTCGGTGTCCGCGTCCCCCGCAGCCTTGATGACAGGCTTGCCGTTCTGGGGGTCCAGCTTCGCGTGCGCGGGGTGCGACTCACCAAGGCCGAGCTGGTCGCGTACGCACTCAGGCAGCTCCCGACTTCTGTGACAGATAAGTTTGCGGCTGCTGTCCGGCCTTGACGTGGTCTCCCCATGTCGGCTCAGCTCGGCCATCGGCATCGGCCTGATCCTGGGGCTCACCGCGCTCCCTGTCACCACGGGGACTTCTAGGGAGAGGCTCTACACCCCTACCGGAACCCCACCGGACAATGAGTGGGAGAGATGAGATCGG
>JAKAVU010000197.1 GCA_021817185.1 bacterium | reverse complement strand
GTGAGCTGCTTTTCGCCAGCGGTGTCCCCGCCTACCCGTACACCACCGAGACACCGGTGGCGGTGCTGGGTGCCAAGTACCGGTGGGCCAGGGCCAACGGGCTCATCCCGGAGGGAGAGCAGTGAGCAGCCGCCAGGATCCCACAGCGTTCCCGCCGGAGCAGCTCTCAAGTGCGGTGAGGTCGTCCGGCCCCGGGGACTCTCGGTTAGGATTCCCATCCATGACCCCTGGGCCGCTGTCCGCCGACTCGACCATCGAGAGCGAGCTGCGGTCGGAGGCTAGGGCCGGTATCAACCTGGAGCGCCTCGATGCGGAGTGGTCGCTCCCCGACAGGGCTTACGAGGCCCTCAAGCGGGCCATCATGGAGATGCGGATCTACGACGGCCAGGAGGACCTGCGCCTCGACGAGCGCGGGCTCGCGCACGACCTGGGCATCAGCCGCACCCCGGTCCGCGAGGCGCTCCTGCGCCTCCAGCATGAGGGACTGGTGCGGACCGTGCCTCGGCGTGGCGTGTTCGTGGTCCGCAAGCGCAAGTCGGAGATCGTGGAGATCGTCATGGCAAGTGCCGCCCTCGAGGGGGTGGCCGGGCGGCTGGCGGCGGCCAGGGCGACCGACGCCCAGATCGCGATGGTGCGCCGGCGGTTCGACGACGTGATCACCAATCCGTCCCGGCTGAACGCCGAAGAGTACTCGGCGATCAACCTTCAGTTCCACCAGTTCATCGTGGACCTGGCCCAATCTCCGATGCTGTCGTCTCTGGTGGAGTCGCTCAAGATCCACATGCGCGCGATCCGGGCTCGGACCATGCGGGACGGGGACCGCCTCCGCCGCTCACCGCTCGAGCACCTGCGGATAGTGGAGGCTCTGGAGGCTCGCGACGCCGAGGCCCTGGACCGCCACGTGCGCCAGCACGGACTCAACCTCGCCGACCACGTCGAACGCTTCGTCGACTACCTGGACTGAGCGCCCGCCGAGCCACCCCGGGCCCACCCTGGTCCTCCGCGCCTCTTCGGGGCCGCACCGCCCCCAGAGGCCCAACGCGGAGTTGGAGCCGCGTCAGGGCTCCAACCGAGGCAAGACATCCCGCGGACCTACCGGCGGTCCCTGCACCGGAACGGACCTCTTGCGCCACGTGGGTCTCCAGAGCTGTGGCTCGAGTCCCTCACGCGCCGCGAGCTTCGCATCCCGAAACCGGAGCATCCAGAGATCGTCGGGTCGGTTGCGGACCATGGACGGTCAGCGCACACTTCTCGGGTGCCTGAGTCCAACGTCCGCCCACATGACGGATGCCTGATCTGTCGCGAACAGCGCGGCGAAGTCGAGGTCCCCGGCGGGCTGCTCGATGACGGGGCGGTCATCACATTCCACCGGCCGACCTTCGAAGGGGAAGCGGTCTTCGCGGGCCACCTCCTCGTCACGCCCAAGCGCCACGCCTTGGACTTCGCCGCTCTGACTGTCGACGAGTCGGCTGCCATGGGCATCGCAATAGCGAAGTACTCTCGTTTGCTAAAGCAGCTCGGTGCCGAGCGCGTCTACGTGGCCGTCGTCGGCCACCAGAGCGATCACCTCCACGTCCACCTTCTACCTCGATGGCCAGGGACGCCCGCTGATATCCCCTGGCACTCGATCGACGACTGGGACGGAGCTCGACGCGCGACTCGCGAGGACATTGAAGAGCTGATCGCAAATATGCGCGAGTGAGGCAGCGCCTACCGGATAGGGCTCAAGGGCCCGCATGCATCGGGGGAGCCGGAGGCGACCCCTCCGAGCGGTGAAGTGCTGCAGCTCGGAGCTCTGCCTCTTTCTCTGCTCCGAGCAACCCACCACCATCACCGCCCCGCTTTTGTCGGTGGACTGGGCCCGGGTTGCCCATTGAGCGAGACCGGGCTGGATGGCAGTCCACCTACCTCTCGCTGCAGGTGGCTCCTCAGCTGCTGAAGTAGTAGTCCTGAGGATAGATCTCGTCGTATACGCCCTGGGGCACCAAGCCTTTCAGATTGCTCTTGTAGACGGTCAACTGGTACGGGCCGTTTGGCATCCACACCACCGGCAGCTGCTTGGCCAGATAGTCCTCGTACCGGAATAGGTCTCTAAGCTCCTGGCTCTGGTTGGGAGCGGTGTGGGTGGCTGCGATGTTCGCGTTGTTCTGAGCACTGGAGTAATCACCTGCATTGCTGGAAGCCCCGGTGGCATAAAGCTCGCCGCCGGTCGGGAAGTAGTCAGGAGAGTAGACCCAGTCAACGTTGGACCCCCAGTCCGCCAGCTCCCAATTGGAGCAGGGGGTCTTGTAGGTGCAGCCGCCGAACGCGGTGCCGATGACTTGGGAAAACGGAGCCTGGGCGAGCGCCAGCGTGATACCAAGCCTGGACTTCAGCGCAGACTGCAGCGCTTCCATCTCGTTGGTGAGCTGTGTCGACCCGCTCAGATACAGCATCTTGAGGTTCAGCGCCTCGCCCTTGGAGATGCCGGCGCCGCAGTCACCCGCACCTGTGCCAACCCGAGAGCACGTCGTGACCCCTCCAGGACTCACGGTCCAGCCGTGTTGCCTGAGCAGCGACACCGCCCGGCTGGGGTCGTAGGGGTACACCGCGCGCCCCGCCTCGAGGGGGCTCACATCCGGGTTGTGGGGCGGAAAGGTCGGCACCGGGCCGTTGTTGATGCTGCCCTCGCCGCCCGAGAACTGCTTGATGTACTGCTGCTGGTTCACCATGGACTGGAAGGCTTGGCGAAAGTAGAGCTGGCGGAAGATCGGACCCACCGTGGGGTTCGTGTAGTTGTAGGGCGCGAACACGATCGCGAAGTCGCCCCAAGGACTGTAGCTGTACCCCTCCTGCTTCTCCAGGGAGGGAAGCTGGGCGAGGGACTGGGGCGGGATGTAGCCAATGGTCAGGCTGCCGTTACGGAGCGATGCGAACTCCGCGCTGTCGCTCGTGAACGGCTCCTCGATGAACTCCTTGATCTTTGGCTTGGGGCTGCCGGAGTACCTGTGGTTGGGGACCATCACGGCGTAGCCGCTGGTGGTGAACCGGCTCAGCACAAACGGCCCATCGACGACCTTCCAAAGCGGATTGGATTGGTAAGTGGAGATGTCCTGAGACTGTGCGTTCAAGAATTGGGCAACCCCCAAAGCTCCGGACGTGGCCGTGCCTGGATGGACCGGCACGTACTGCGCAGGACTGGTACCAGGCACCACGGTCCGGGCCCCGGCCTCCTCGTCGTAGTTCCCCACCGGTCCGGTCGCACCCAGCTTGTCCCAGGACCTCTGCGGGATGGGATACACCTGGCTCAGCTCGTTGTACAGG
>JAKAVU010000196.1 GCA_021817185.1 bacterium | reverse complement strand
CCTGGTCCTGGCCGGGGCCAGCAGCTCCGGTGGGCAGGTGGCCGCCAACCTCTTTCTGGCCCGCCGGATCACGCCTGGGCGCCAGGGTCTGGCATTTGGAATCAAGCAGGCATCGGTGCCACTCGCGTTCCTCCTCGGGGGCCTAGCGGTGCCTGCTCTCGCCCTGACCGTGGGCTGGCGGTGGGCGTTCGTAGGGGCCGCCGCGCTGGCGGGAGTGGCGCTTCTGGCCGTGACCCACCCGCGGCTCTCGCTGGCGGCCCAGCGCCGCCACGCAGCCGCCCGCCAGCGCCGCGAGCCCACCATCCCACTGGCTGCGCTGGCGATCGGATTCGGGCTCACCTTGACCGCCTGCTCCTCCCTGGGGGCGTTCTTGGTCAGTTCGGCGGTCGCGAACGGGCTGACCGCGGCCGAGGCCGGCTTGCTAGCGGCCCTAGCCAGTGCCTTCGGGGTAGCCGTCCGAGTCCTGGTTGGATACCTCGCCGATCGCCGGGGCGGCCGCCATCTGGTCTTTGTGATCGCGATGATGCTGGTCGGAGCTGCGGGCTTCGCGCTCCTGGCGGTCGGCAGCGGACTGCAAGCTCCGTTCCTGTTCGTGCCGGGAGCCGTGGTGGCCTTCGGAGTCGGCTGGGGCTGGAATGGGCTCTTCAATTTCGCGGTGGTCCACACCCACCCGCTCAGTCCGGCCCGCGCCAGCGGCATAACCCAAACGGGGGGACGGCTAGGGAGCGTCGTCGGCCCCCTTGCGTTCGGCGCTCTGGTCAGCCACGTCGGGTACCCCGGCGCCTGGACCCTGGCCTGCGCGGAGATGCTGCTCGGAGCCGCGACCATGGTGGCCGCCCGGACGCTGTTGGCGCGCCGCCTGGCGGCCGAGTCTGGCCAGCGCAAGTCGGCCCCGGCCCAGTCGAGCTCACCGTTCTGAGTCCCAGCATCAAGGGCCCGGCGCCGCAACGGGCTGGTCCCCACCACCCGGACGCTCTCTCGCCCGTGTCTGGGTGGTCTCCCTGTGGCTTGATCCTCGCGTTCCCAGCCGCTCATACTCTGAAGCGCCGTGTCCCCAGTGCCATTCCAATACCTTCACCACCTGGTCACCGTCCCGGTCCTCGTTGGCGGCACAGAGGCCAAATTTGTGCTCGATTCGGGGATAGGTCTTACGCTTGTTTCGAGTTCGCTCGCCACCGCAGCGGGCTGCGAGCCGACCGGCGCCACGTACACCGGACACCGGATGTCGGGGCAGGAGGTGACAATCCCACTGGGCACCCTGGGCTCGCTCGCCCTCGGAGGCTACGCTCGCAAGGACGTTGCCGTGGGCATCTTCGACATCGCTGGTCTCGAGGGCGTCGAGGGCTTTCTGTCGCTTGACTTCTTCCGGTCAAGGCCGGTGACAGTCGACTACCCATCGAGAGCACTGGTCCTCGATGATGCCGACGCTGTGGCCGCCCGCGCGGATTCCGGGCTCGCGGTGGACGTCAGAGTGGCGCAGGACGCGCACTCTACGACCGTCTTCCTCCCCCTTGATTTGCCGGGACGGAGGTCCATTTCGGTCGAGGTCGACATGGGGAGTGACTCGTTGATCCTGGATGAGGCGCTTGCGGATGATCTTGGGATCAACCTCGTCGACGCAAGCACCCAAAGAGTCGAGGGTCGGGATGAGACGGGCCATGAGTACGTTCGCTACTTCACCGCTCTGCAGGGCGTGGTCAGTGTGACCGGGGCACCCTCGATCTGCCAGCGAGATCCCAAGGCGATGTTCCAGAAGATCATCTATGACGGGCTCGTTGGCGATGCCTTCCTCAGGAACTTCGTCGTCAGCTATGACCTCCCCAACGCCCGGATGATATTCGCGTTACCGAATGGGCTTCTCGCCCGTGAGCAGACTTAGCCCGGCCCCCCATCTGTCTACTGCAGTAGGGCCGCATCAGACATCAGGTGCCGATGCGCGGCTTGCCGCCCACCGACTGCGATGGAGCAGTGCGGCTGTGCCCCTGTGACTGCAGTCGCGGCCGCGACTGTCCGGCGCCGGAGGCGGGTCCACCAGGAAACTCCTCGCGGCAGGCACAGGGTGCGCCTCACGTCCGCGCGAGCAGGCTAAAATCGCAACGATCTGATGGAAGTCCTCTTGCCCACACCCCTACTGCGCCCGCTTCTGCCAGCGCCCCTTTCCCACTTGGACCGCGATCGACGGCCGCCGTTGGACTGGCCGGCAGCGCCCGCAAGACGCCGCAGACGCACTGATGGAACAGGCGGCCAAGGAGAGCGTGGCCCGCTGCCCCGAGACTGGCTTAGAAGTCGTCGGCATCACTGATCACAACCTCGCGCTAGAGCTCAAGTCACTCGGCCCGCTGGTGCAGACCCAGGGGGTCACCTTCCGCTTGCCTGACCCCGGTTCCGAGGTGGTCGCGGTCAGCCTCTACCAGGAAGTCCTCCAGCCCAGAGACGGCCCGCGAATGACGATGAGGGGCGGGGTCTATGAGGTGGCGATCCCCAGACCGCCGGTCGATCGCATGGAGTACCTGTTCAGATTGCGATACCGCAACGGGCAGGTGACCCTCGGGACGGATCCGGGCAATCCGCGGCGAGCTCCGGGGCCATTTGGCGACAAGTCCGTGATCGAGTTTCCGGAGTATCGAGCCCCTCGATGGACCGCCTCATCCGCATTGCCACGGGGCGAGGTTCGGGACTTCGACATCCCCTGCCCGACCCTTGAGGGGGCGACCCATTGCCGCCTTTGGTCATCTCCGGGAACCCGCAGCGAGCAATCGCTGCCCCTCCTCATCGCGCTGGATGGACTCGAGTACGACCTCTACTCGTCGCTCACCCAGTTCCTGGACCAGGCCGCGCGTGCCGGTGAGCTGCCGCCGATGCGCGCCGCCTTGCTGCATCCCGTGCAACGCGACCGCGACTACTCCGCGTCCCCGGATTTCGCCTGCTCCCTGCAACAGGAGGTGCTCCCGCAGCTCGCAGGCCGGGTCTCGATCCGCCCCGAGCCAAGGGCCCGGGTGGGGATGGGTGCCAGTCTGGGTGGGCTTGCCATGCTGCATGCGCATTGGAGCCAGCCGGAGCTCCTGGGAGGGCTGTTCCTGCAGTCGGCCAGCTTCTTCAATCACCACTACTTCTCCCAGAGTCTGAGCTTCGAGCACATGGAGCGGATCTGCGCCTTCACAGAGTCCATCCACTCCGCCTGCGACGCGCCGGCACGAGCCTCGGTGGTGCTGACCTGTGGTACCGTCGAGGAGACCTTGCTGGCCAACACCGCTATGGCCAGCAGCCTGAGCCGCCTGGGATACCGATGCGAGCTCCAGCGCCTCCGCGA
>JAKAVU010000195.1 GCA_021817185.1 bacterium | reverse complement strand
TGGACCGAGCGAAGCCCAGAACCTCGGCGACTACTTCTACACGCTGGCCGCGCTCGATCGCCTGAACCGCCCTCAGGCGCTCGTCGTAAGCTGCTCGGCGACCCAGCCTTGCCACCCCTCAATTGTCCCACCAACCATGCCCAAAAGTCCAGAAACTAAAGATCGGATTAGTACCAGCACGCCAATAGGTGGGCTAGAACGGGAGCTGCTGCAAACGAGGACAGGATTGATGGGTCAGGTGCTGCGGTGGCGCACAGCCCCTAGAGCCGCCGGCGGTTGTGGGCCGTGGCGGCGATCGGAGTGGCGGCTTCTGAGATCGACCCCACTTCAGGTAATTCGACCTTGCCCGGTTGCTCCAGGACTTCCTCGCCGACTGCTGCGCAAAGGGCCACTTGGTCTGAGACGTGTCACCTTATCTGTACCCAGTCCACCACTAGTTCCTCCCGTGCTGTGCTGGCGCGGAGAGTATCAAGCCCGTGCAGCTCACTCTGCCTTGAGCGGCAGGGTCAGCTCGCTGCTCCTGGTTCGCGGCGGCCGCCGGTGAGAGCGGAGCCAGCCGTCGGTGCCTCCCTGCCGTCGGACACGAACGGATCGAGGAGGCCGACTTTGAGACCGTCAAGGACCTATCCCGAGGGCAGCAAACCGCGGCCGTCCTCGGTCAGGACGTCGCGCAGGGTGCGGGCGAAGGCTTCTGGCTTTCCGGCGTATCCGAACTCGCCGCCCGCGAAGCCCGCGTGATGGCTGGGGAACACCGTCGCCTGCTGACCCAGTAGTTCGGCAGTCGCCACCGAGGTGCGTCCGGTGAAGGTCCCGATGGACTCTTCGCCGACAGCGATCACGATGCGTGTCGGCGCCGCGGCCAGCGCCTCGAAATTGGGGCGATAGCTGGTGACGGAGATGGAACGGCCTGAAAGCAGTGGGTTGTCACGGGAGCCGTCGTCGGCGGCCGGCATCCCGAACAGCGCGGGATCTGGAATTGGTCGCGCGAAGTATTCGTCGGTGAACTCTCCCGGCCATGATGTCATGGCGATGAAGGCCGCCATCCCGGCCCCCACTCCCTCGGCCGCATACGCCTCCTGAAATTGACCCACGGCCCGCTCGGCGGCCTCCCCGTCGGGAAGCACCGCCACGAGTGGCGGCTCGTGCGCCACCAAGACGATGACGTCAGCGGGATGTGCCGCCACCAGCGCGAGCGCGGTCACTGCTCCCCCGCTGCTCGCGAACATCTCGACCGGGCCGACGGCGAGAGCCTTTATGACGGCATGCACATCATCGGCCTGCACACTCGGAACGTTGTCGACTCGACCGTCATTTCGGGTGCTGCGGCCCAGCCCGCGCGGGTCATAGGTGATCACGGTGCGGTCGGGGAAGTACGAAGCCAAGGTGCGGAAGCCGCTGGCGTCCATCGGCTGCCCAATCATGAACAGCGGTGGGAGTCCGTCGGCGGTGGGCAAGGGCCCCTGGACATCGAAGACGATGTCGGCTCCGGGAACGTCCAGCGTGTGTGTTCTCATGCCAGTTTCTCTCGGTCAGTCCGCGAGCAGCCGCTGGAGCTTGTCGAGCTGCTCGGACCAGCCCTGCTCGGCCCCGGACATCGCCTCGGCGGGCGGCATCGGCTCAAAGTAGGACTGGCTCATGGTGAGCGCAGTGCCCCCGTCGCGGGCCTCAAAGGTGACCTCAATGAGCGTGGCGAAGAGCTCGCCCAGCTCGTCGTTGATGGCCCTGCCGCTCATGACCAGGCGATGCGGACGATCGATCTCGTAGTACTCGCCCCCCAAGTAGTGGGAGAACTGGGCGTCGCTAGGGATTGAGTCAGGCCACTCCATGGCGAGCCGGTACCTCCCGCCGACGCGAAGGTCAACCTCTGCGGCGGGGCAGGTGAATCCGTTGGGCCACCACCAATGCTTGAGCTGGCCAGGGTCGGTGAAGGCGTCAAAGACCCGCTCGGGCGATGCCTTGAGGTAGCGCTCGACGACGAGTTGCTTGGTCGGAGTCCCAGATCGGACGTCCACGGGGATACGGGGCTCAGGCATCGGGATTCTCCTCCGTAATGGTTGATTCCGTTTGGTCGGCAAGATGCGCCTCAAGACGATCGAGGCGGCTGGACCATTCGGCATGGGCGCCGCGCAGCCATTGGTCCACCGGGAGCAGGCCTTCGAGCTGAAGTCGCGCCGGCCGGCGCTGGCCGTCGCGGGCCCGACCTACCAGGCCTGCCCGTTCCAGCACTTTGAGGTGCTTGGTGATGGCAGGCTGCGTCAGCGTGGACGCCTCTGCGAGCTCGACGACCCCGGCCTCGCCAACAGCAAGGCGGGCGAGGATCGCCCGGCGGGTTGGGTCGGCAAGGGCGGCAAAGGCGCGGCTCAGTGGATCGTTTCGATACATTGCCGTAAGGTTATATAACCAGATGGCAAAGGTCAAGTGGGGCTGGGCTCTTCGGCAGCCCCAGAAGCGCAGGCAGGTCCCAATCGCCACTTGGTAGCAAGGCTTCGAAGAACGGTTCGCGGTCAGTTGAACACCCGCATTTTCCCTTGGAGAAGGGCATTTTTGCTGCCTAGACCCAATGCCAGTAACTTAGGGTGGTGAGAGGATCCTGATGGCCGCCGGGGTGGGCAGGGTGGGCTGCGGCCAGTGGCGATGCTCTGGGCGCTTGACAGCGAAGCTGGACATCTTGCGGCGCACTACGCGGGGATTGGCGCGCAGGCGACGGCGGGGCAGCAGTTCTTCGAGGATCTCGTGGGTGGCATGGAGGATCTCAGCGGCCAGGCTGACCTGGTCGCCCACGGAGCCGCGAATGCTGCGGCGAGCGGCTCGCAGGGACCGGGTGAAACTCACCCGGTCAGGGTCGATGTCGCTGTCGTGAGCGGCCTGGCAGAGCAGGGCTCGAATCGCGTAGTGGACGCAGAGCATGCCCCACGCCTCCTGGTAGACCCCATCGGAGGTCTTGGAGCGCAGCACCACCCGGGGGCCGCGCTGGTGGGTCTTGAGTTCGTCCAGCGCGGACTCGAACTCCCAACGCTCCGAGTAGAGCGCGGCCAGCTCATGCGCAGGTGCCATTTTGGGCTCCAGGATCGTGGTGACCAATCGGTAAACAGACTCGGCCTGGGGCCGACCAGGGTCCTCGATGCCGTACTCGATGACCCGCACGGTGAGCACGTTTTGACGTCTGCGCTTGTCGGATGACGCCACTAGCTCGGAGCGGAACGAACCGTCGGGATAGCGTTCCAGCACCGGCAGGACCGCATTGGCCTTGGCGCGCCAGCATAGCTGCGCTCCGGTCCCAGCCATGGCCGAAAACAGGGGGTGGGCGGTGAACCCTCGATCCGCTAGGATCAGCATCCCCGGGTCAATCGCCGCTACCA
>JAKAVU010000015.1 GCA_021817185.1 bacterium | reverse complement strand
TCCGATCTCGACATCGAGGCCGTGCTCGGCCGGCTGCGCCAGCTCGTCGACGCTCGGCTCGGGGTGACGATGGCGGAGGTTACCCGCGAGTTTGAGAGCACCTGGCGGGAGCTCTTCGGGTCGGGCCGGGCAACCCTGCTCAGGGTGGACGCCGGGGCCGATGGCGCCTGGGGAGTGGAGATGGAGGTTCAGCCCCAGGGCAAGCGGGTGATCCCGATGGGAATGCTGTCGGGCGGGGAGCGGGCCCTGACCGCGCTGGCGCTGATCCTGGCGCTGCAGCAGGTGTCCCCCAGCCCCTTCTACGTCTTCGACGAGGTGGACGCCGCCCTGGACGAGGTCAATGTCGCCAATTTCGCACGGATTCTCAGCCTGCGCGCGGAGCGGAGCCAGTTTTTGGTGGTCACCCACAGCCTGACCACCATGGCCCGGGCGGCCCAGCTCTATGGGGTCACCCAGGACGGGCGGGGCTCGAGCCGGGTGCTCTCGGTACGACTCTCCGAGGACGGACGGTCGATCCGCGACCAGGCGGGTCAGGAGCTGGCGGAGGCGCTGGTTGGAGGCTGATCCAAAGGGCGGCTCCCAGCGCCGCTGGTGGCGCCGGCTGCCCGCGCGGCTGGACCGGATCTCCAGCCACATGGGGCACACGCTGCGCGGCCGGTTGCGCTTCGGGCAACTCGCGGGGGAGGAGCTCTACGAGGAGCTCTTCGAGCTGCTGCTGACCAGTGACTGCGGCGTGCCCATGGCCGAAGCTATGGTGCAGGGGCTCCGGGAGCAGGCGAGCCGCGAGCGGTTGCACAGCTCCGACCAGCTGCTGGCCGCCCTGAGAGGCCAGATGCTGGCCCAGCTAGAGCGCCCGGATCGGGAGCTGTCGCTGGCCGGCGCCCCCTGCGTGTGGCTGGTGGCCGGGGTCAACGGATCGGGCAAGACCACCACCGTGGCCAAGCTGGCGGCTCGGTTGCAGGGACAGGGGATCAGCTGCCTGGTGGCCGCCTCCGACACCTTCCGAGCGGCGGCGATCGACCAGCTTCGGCGGATGGTGGCGCCGACCGGCGCCGAGGTGGTCGCCCACCAGCCTGGGGCCGATCCCGCCGCCGTGGTATTCGACGCCATCGCCGCCGCCCGGGCGAGGGGCCGGGACATGATCCTGATCGACACGGCCGGACGGCTGCACACCAAGGCCAACCTCATGCAGGAGCTGGGCAAGATCCGCAGGGTCGTCGCCGGCCAGCTGGAGGGCCAGCCGGTCGAGTCGCTGCTGGTGCTGGACGCCTATGTGGGAGCGAATGCGATCGCCCAGGCGCGGGGTTTCGGCGAGGTGGTGGGGGCGACCGGCCTGGTGGTGACCAAGCTGGACGGCAGCGCTCGCGGTGGATACCTGTTCCAGGTGGAGCGCGAGCTCGGACTCCCGGTGAAGTTGATCGGAGTGGGAGAGGGTTCCTCCGATCTGGCCGACTTCGACCCCGCAGCCTACGTGGACAGGTTGCTGGCCGACGACGAGGCCGCCGGCCAGGCGTAGCCGGCGGTCAGTTCCGCGCGCTCGCGGAGGGGGCCTTTCGGTTAGCCTGTTAAGGCTTTGACCTTGACATCCGGTGGACTCACCGACTCGCGACTGCGGCGCCAGCAGCTGCTGGACACCTACGGCGCGCTCCTCACCCAGCGCCAGCGGGAGGCGCTCAGGCTGCAGCTCGAAGAGGACTGGTCAATCTCGGAGCTGGCCGCGGCCATGGGAGCGTCCCGGGCGGCCGCCCATGACCTGGTCCGTCGCGGGGTGCAGCGGCTGGAGGAGGTGGAGCGGCAGCTTGGCCTCTGCCGCCAGCTAGCCGCGGCCGAGCACCGTCAGGAGGAGCTGGAGCGGAAGGTGGATCGGCTGCGCCAGGAGCTGGGCCGCCTGGGAGCCAGCGGCTGATGTTCGACACTCTGACCGACCGTCTCGGCCTAGCCTTCAAGCGGTTCACCGACAAGGGGCGGCTCACTCCCGAGGATGTGGAGGCCGGCCTGCGCGAGGTTCGCCTGGCCCTGCTGGAGGCCGATGTGAACTACAAGGTGGCGCGCCAGTTCATCGACCAGGTGCGGGCTCGGGCGGTGGGGCGGGACGTCCTGGAGAGCCTCACCCCGGGGCAGCAGGTCATCAAGATCGTGTTCGAGGAGCTGGTGGCCTTGCTGGGAGGCGAGGACGCCGGGATCGCCTACAGCCCGGAGCCTCCGACCGTGATCCTGTTGCTCGGCCTGCAGGGTTCCGGCAAGACCACCACCGCTGTCAAGCTGGCGCTCCTGGTCAGGCGGGCCGACCACCGGCCGGCGCTGGTGGCGGCGGACCTCCGCCGCGCCGCCGCCGTCGACCAGCTGCAGACGCTAGCGGCTGAGAACCAGCTGCCGGTCCTGGTGGCCGACCAGAGCCGGGACCTGGCCGGAGGTGTGGCTCAGGCGGTGGCGGAAGCCCGCCGCCAGGGCGCGGATGTCGTCATCGTGGACACGGCCGGCCGCCAGCACCTGGACTCCGAGCTCATGGAGGAGCTCCAGGCGATCCATCAGCGCCTGCGGGTCACCCACTCCCTGCTGGTGGTGGATGCCATGACCGGCCAGGAGGCGGTCAGGGTGGCCGACGGGTTCCGGGAGCAGGTCGGAGTGGACGGGGTGGTGCTGACCAAGCTCGACGGGGATGCTCGCGGAGGCGCCGCTCTCTCGATGCGGGCCGCCATCGGGCTGCAGGTCTGGTACTGCGGGGTGGGGGAGCGGCCGCGTGACCTCGAACCCTTCCACCCTGAGCGAATGGCCCGGCGCATCCTGGGCATGGGGGACGTCCTCACCCTGATCGAGCGAACCCGCGATGAGTTCACGGCCGAGGAGGCGCTCTCCGCCCAGGAGAGGATGCGCCAGGGGCGGCTCACCCTGGACGACTTCATCAGCCAGCTCCGCCAGATCCGCAAGCTGGGGCCGCTGGAATCGGTGATGGGGATGATTCCCGGCGGCCGGGAGCTCCTGAAACAGTCCGGGGGAGCCGTCCCCGACGAGGCTCAGCTGCGCAAGCTGGAGGCCATCGTCTTGTCGATGACGCCGGACGAGCGCCGCCGGCCGGAGATCATCGACAGCTCGAGGCGCCGCCGGATCGCCGCCGGCAGCGGCACCACCACGGTGGACGTATCCCGGCTCATCAAGAGCTTCGGGCAGATGCAGACCTTGATGAAGAGCCTCACGGGGCAGGGGGGGCGCCGCCGGATCGCCCAGGAACTCCTGCGCGGACCGGGCGGCATGCCGCTGCTCAAGGGTTGATGGGGGGCGAACCCTCCCCCGGGAATTCAGTTCAGTAAGGAGAGACGTAGATGGCAGTCAAGATCAGACTCAAGCGCATGGGAGCCAAGAAGCGCCCCTTCTACCGGATCGTGGTGGCCGACGCCCGGTCCCCTCGGGATGGCCGCTTCATCGAATCGGTGGGCTACTACGACCCGCTGCGCGATCCCAAGGTGGTCAAGCTGGAGGATGAGCGCATTCGCCACTGGATGGCGATCGGTGCCAGGCCCTCCGACGCGGTGAGGGAGCTCTTGGAGCGTGCGGGAATGGTGCCGGCGACCCCGAGGCGCGCCCGTCCCGGCCAGCCGGTGGACGGGCCGGGCGCGGCGGCCCCCGACGCCAGCCCTGAGACCGCCGAGGCGGCCGAGGCCACCGGGGCGGCGGTCGCCGATGCCGCGGAGCCGGCGGTGGCGGTCGAGGACGCAGCGCCCCCCGCGGAGCCGGCGGCGGATGCCGAGGAGCCCGCTGAGGTTGACACAGTCCCGGACCCGAACGAGGCCCCCGCAGCGTCGGACGCGGCGGCCGAGGCCTCCGACGAGGGCTGAGCCGTGCCTGACTACGCCGAGCTGGTGCGGTACATGGTCCAGCAGATGGTGAGCGAACCAGATCAGGTCCGGGTGGGGCAGGAGCGGGACGGCCACCGCGCGGTCGTCACCGTGGAGACCGCGCCGGCCGACCTGGGGAAGGTGATCGGTCGCAACGGACGCCACATCGAGGCCATCCGGATGGTGGTCAGAGCCGCCTCCCTGCGCAATCGCGACCGGGTGCAGGTGGAGGTGCGCGATTGATCCCGGCCGAGGAGCGGATCCGAGTGGCCAGGGTGGTCAAGCCCCACGGGCTGGACGGCACCCTGGTGCTGGAGATGCTGGGCGGATCTCCCGACCGGCTGGTCCCGGGCAGCACGGTGATGGTGGATGGCGCCGAGCTCCGGGTGGAGGACGCCCACCCGGTGGGTCGCGGGACGCTCTGTCACCTGGCCGGCGTTCAGGACCTGGCGGCTGCCAGCAAGCTGACGGGCAGATATCTGGAGGTGTCTCGGGCGGAGCTGAGGCCGCTCCCCGAGGGCGAGCACTTCGACTTCGAGCTGATCGGTCTGCGCGTGCTCGATTCGCGAGGCGAGGTGAGGGGCACGGTCATAGATGTCGAGCCCTACCCGGCGCACGACGTCTACCTGCTGCGCCTGGGCGAGCATGAGTTGCGGATCCCAGCGGTGCGCGCGGCGGTCAAGGAGATCAGCATCGCCGCGGGGACCATGACCGTGGCCGACGACTACCTGCGGGAGTGGGTGGATGCGGTTTGACGTCATCACCCTCTTCCCGGAAGCCTTTCCCGGCCCGCTGGCGGTGGGCGTGGTCGGCCGCGCCCTGCAGTCCGGGCTGGTCACAGTTGAGGCCCATGACCTGCGCGGCTGGGGGATCGGGTCGCGCCGGCAGGTCGACGACGTCCCGTTCGGGGGAGGGCCCGGCATGGTGCTGCGCCCGGAACCCCTCTTCGCCGCGGTTCGGGCGGTGGCCGGGCTGGCGGGCTTGGAGCCGCCGCACCGGGTGCTGCTGTCGGCCGCGGGACGGCGCCTGGACGCCGCGGTCGCGGAGGATCTGGCCCGGCATCCCCGCCTGCTGCTGGTCTGCGGCCGCTACGAGGGAGTGGACGAGAGAGTGCGCATCGGGCTCGATCTGGACGAGATCTCCATCGGCGACTTCGTGCTGAGCGGCGGCGAACTCGCGGCCATGGTCCTGATCGACGCGGTCGCCCGCCGAGTTCCCGGCACCCTGGGGGACCCCACCTCGATCCTCGATGAGAGCTTCGCGCACGGCCTGGTCGAGTATCCTCAGTACACTCGACCCGCAGTCTTCGAGAATCTCGAGGTGCCTGCGGTGCTGAGGAGCGGAGACCATGCGAAGATCGCCGCTTGGAGATCGGAGGCGGCGCGGGAGCGCGCCTCCCGGCTCCGTCCCGACCTGCTGGTCCCCGGCGCGGGGACGGCTCACTTGCTTGCGGAACCCAGCGACAACCGGACCCAGCGGGAGCCGGTTCCGGCACAGGAGGCCAGCCATGAACATCATTGATCTCCTCGAGGAGGAGCAACTTCGCCAGGACGTCCCCGAGCTGCGGCCGGGCGACACCGTGCGCGTGCACGCCAAGGTGGTCGAGGGCACCAGGGAGCGGATCCAGGTCTTCGAGGGCATCGTCATCGCCCTCCACAGCGGTGGCGTGCGTCGGTCGATGACGGTCAGGCGCACCGCTCACGGGGTCGGCGTGGAACGCACCTTCCTGATCCACTCCCCCCGGCTGGCGCAGATCGAGGTCGTCCGCCACGGCCGGGTCCGCCGGGCCAAGCTGTACTACCTTCGCGGCAAGGTCGGCAAGCGGGCCAAGATCCGCGAGCGCCGCGAGGTGGCCCCCCGGCCGGTCGCCCCCAAGGTCTCCGAGCCGGCCGCCGAAGAGGCCCCTCCGGAGGTCGCCGCGCCACCCAGGAGGCGCACGCTGCGGAGTCGAGCCAAGGCGGACTGATGGTCGGGCGTGCGGCTGCCGACGGCGCTGGTTCGGGAGGCCGGTCCGACCAAATAGACTGAGGTGATGGCAGATCAGATGGGCCAGGTGCTGGTGATCTCGCGGCAGGCGGTCCGCTCGGCCCCGCTGGCCCGGGCCCTGGAGGCCCAGGGTCTCGAGCTGGTCGGCTTCGAGAGCTGCGCCCAGGCCCTGGCGGGGCTCGATCACACCGAGGCACAGGTGGTGCTGATCGAGGTCCGGGGCGACGACCCCGAGCTCATCCCCCTCATCCGTCAGGTCCGCTCCAGCACCTCCCATGCGGCGATCCCGATCGTGCTGGTCGCGTCCGACCACCGCTCACCGCTGGTGGCGGCGGCGATGGACGCCGGCGCCAGCGAACGCATCCTGCCCAATCTTCCGGCGGACGAGCTGGCGGGGCTGCTGCACTCCCGGGTCCAGGGCGCCGCGGCACCGGTGCGTCCCAGCAAGGGCCAGGGCGAGCTGTGGGTTGTGTGCGGGCCCCGGGGCGGGGTCGGCCGCACCCTGATCGCCAGCAATTTGGCGGCCCTGGCGGCGGAGAGCTACCGGGTCGCCCTGGTCGACAACGTCCCCCGCTTCGGCTCCGCGCTGGTGGCGTTCAACCTGCCCCCGCAGACGCCCACCTGGGTCGAGCTGGCGGCGGTCGGTCCCGATGAGGAGATCTTCGATCGCCTGCCCCGGCACCCGAGCGGGGTCTCGGTGCTGCCGGCTCCCGCCCGTCCGGAGCTGGGCGATTCGGTGTCACCGGCCGCCGTCAACGCGATGATCCTGCGGCTTACCCATTCGGCCGAGCTGGTGGTGGTGGACCAGGGCGGGCGTCTCGACAACGGCGGCATCGACATGCTGGAGACCGCCGACCACATGCTGGTGGTGGGCACCCCCGACAACCCCGGGGTCTACTCGGTGCTGGCCTGGCTGCGCATCTGCGATCAGCTGAAGATCGCCCGCTCCCGCATCGCGGTGATCCTCAACAGCCAGCTGCCGTACCACCAGATCGATGCCGCCCGGGTCTCGAGGATCCTGGAGCAGGAGGTGCTGGCCGTTCCCAACATGGGGATCGACGGGGTGCGCTCGATGAGCGCCGGCGAGCCGCTCGCCTGGCGGCACCCTGGCCATCGCTGGGTCAAGTCCTTGAAGGGGACGATGGCCGAGATCTCACCGCTTTTGGCGACCAAGCTCAAGCGCTGAGCCGCGCCGGCCGTCAACTGGCCCCGGTGGGCTCCTTGCCCTCGGGCCAGTACTGCTCCTCCATGATCTCGGCGTCGTCGAGACCACGCCGGGTCATGATCGACCGCGCTCCCGCGATCATGCCGGGATGGCCGCACAGGTACACGATCCCGGTGCCGGGGGAGAGCTGGAAGCTGTCCGCGTACTTGCGCAGCACGTCCTCGGCCCGACCGGTCTCACCCTCCCACGCCGGATCGGCCCAGGGCCGGCTCACGGTGGGCACGTAGTCGAACCAGGAAGAACGGGCGGCCAGGCTCGCCAGCTCCTCCCGGTATCCGAACTCCGAAGAGAGGCTCGCTCCCTGGAGCAGCACCACCCGCGGGGGCTCTTCCCCGTCGGCTTGCAGCTCGAGGTGCCTCAGCATGCTGGCGAAGGGGGCGACGCCGGTGACTGTGGCCACGAAGAGGTGGAGCTTGCTCCGGTCCAGGCCCTGGCGCATGAAGAGGCCCTTGGGCCGCTTGCGCATGAGCAGGCTGTCACCCACCCGGAGGTGAAACAGGTGGGGGGTGAGCGCGCCCCCGGGAATCCTCTCTATGAAGAACTCCAGCAGGGGATCCTCGGGCGCGGAGACGATCGAGTAGGGCCGCTCCAGCACCCGCCCTTCCAGGTCGATCCCCAGGGTCGCGTACTGGCCGGCTCGAAAGGCGAAGGGTGCCGGTGGCCGGATCCGGATCGCCCACAGGTCGGCCGCGAAGTCGCGGCGCTCCACGATCTCGCAACACTCGTACTTGTCGCTCCACGGGCTTGGCACTCGCGCGGGGTCCTCCTTCGGTCAGGCCGGAAGGGCCAGTGTATCGGCCGCTCGTCGGGGTTCGATTCAGATTGAGCTGGGTGCTGTTCGGGAAGCCTGTTGTTAGAATCGCCACGCTTTCCCATCGCCAGCCAGGAGTTCGCCCCAGCCCATGCCCACCCGCAGCCTGATCATCGTGGAGTCGCCCAGCAAGGCGCGCACGCTCACGAAGTTTCTGGGGGAGAAGTATGAGGTGCGGGCCTCCATGGGCCACGTGGTGGACCTGCCCCGGTCCAAGTTGGGCATCGATGTTGACGCCGACTTCGCCCCCGACTACACCGTGATCAAGGGCAAGGAGAAGCAGCTCAGCGAGCTGAAGACGGCCGCCAGGAAGTCGTCCCGGGTGTTGCTGGCCGCCGACCCCGACCGGGAGGGCGAGGCCATCGCCTGGCACATCGCCAATCAGCTCAAGCTCAAGGATCCCGAGCGGATCGTGTTCGGGGAGGTGACCAAGCCGGCGGTGGAGGCGGCTCTGGCTCAGCCCCGCGCCATCGACAAGAACTTGGTGGACGCGTACCAGGCCCGCCGCGCCATCGACCGGCTGCTCGGCTACAAGCTGAGCCCGCTGCTCTGGCGCAAGATCCGCAAGGGGCTCTCGGCGGGGCGGGTGCAGTCGGTGGCGCTGCGACTGGTTTGCGATCGCGAGGACGAGATCGAGACCTTCGTGCCCGTCGAGAGCTGGAGCCTGGACGCGCTGCTGGAGAACGCAGCCGGAGCTCAGGTGAAGGCTCGCTACCAGGGGCCGGTGGCCCCGGGCACCGCGCGGCGGGCCAGGGCCAAAGGCGGGGATGAGACGGCGGCGCTGCCGGACGAGGCGTCAGCCCAGCGGGTGATCGCAGCCGTGAGCGGGGCCGAGTTCATGGTCGCCGGGGTGGAGCGCCGGCGCGTACGCCGCAACCCGCCAATGCCGTACATCACCAGCAGCCTGCAGCAGGACGCCTCCGCCCAGCTGAGGTTCAGCCCCACCAAGACCATGCGGGTGGCCCAGCAGCTGTACGAGGGAGTGGAGCTGGGGGCCGAGGGGCCGGCCGGTCTCATCACCTACATGCGGACCGACTCGACCCGGTTGAGCCCAGTCGCGGTAGAGCAGGCGCGACGCTACATCCAGGGCACCTTCGGCAAGGAGTACCTGGGCCCCCTGGGGGGGGCCGCCCGCAGGGTCGCCAAGGCCCCCGTGGCCACCCAGGACGCCCATGAGGCCATCCGGCCCACCGCGGCGGACCGCACCCCGGAGAGCGTGGCCCAATTCCTCAGCTCCGATCAGCTGAAGCTCTACCGACTCATCTGGAGGCGGTTCACCGCCAGCCAGATGAGCCCGGCGGCGTTCGACTCCACCCGGGTGGACATCGACGCCGCCGCCCACCGCTTCCGGGTGACCGGGAGCCGGCTCACATTCGAGGGATTCCTCAAGGTGGCGGCCAGCGAGGATCGGCAGGACGAGCTCCTCCCCGAGCTCTCCGAGGGTGACGTCCTGAGGTGCCTGGAGCTCATCCCCGAACAGCACTTCACCCAGCCCCCGCCGCGCTTCACCGAGGCGAGCCTGGTGAAGGAGCTCGAGGAGCGCGGGATCGGGCGCCCGAGCACCTACGCCCCGACCGTGGAGGTGATCCAGACCAGGGGGTATGTCCGCCAGCAGGAGAGGCGGCTGCAGCCCACGCCGCTGGGCCGGGCGGTCAACCAGGCGCTCACGGGACAGTTTCCCGCCGTCGTCGATTTCGGATTCACGGCGGAGCTCGAGGGCAAGCTCGACGGCATCGAGACCGGCGAGGTCTCCTGGGTACCGGTGGTGCGTGACTGGTACCAGCCGTTCGCCAAGGTCCTGGAGGAGGCCCAGGAGAGCATGCCGCGGGTCAAGGTCCAGGCTCAGAAGGCGGAGGGCGAGTGTCCCAAGTGCGGCGCCGAGTTGGTGGTGCGCAGCGGCCGGTTCGGTGACTTCGTCGGCTGCAGCCGCTACCCGGAGTGCGACTACATCCAGGGTCGTGAGGAGCGTGCCAAGGCCGAGGAGATCGGCGAGGCCTGCCCCCAGTGCGGCAAGCCGCTGGTCCGCAGGACGGGGAGGCGGGGCCCCTTCATCGGCTGTTCGGGGTATCCCAAGTGTCGGTTCGTGCGCCCGGAGGCCGCTCCCGAAGGGGCCCCGGTGGCGCCACGGCCCGCCGCCGAGCCGACCGGGGAGAAGTGCCCTGAGTGCGGCCACGATCTGGTCAAGCGGGCCGGTCGCTTCGGTCCGTTCATCGCCTGCTCCGGCTATCCGAAGTGCCGCTACCGGCCACCCAAGGATGCCGCCCGGGCAAGGGCGCCGCAGGGGGACGGGCCAAGGTCGACCAGGGAGCCGCAGCCAGAGCTGGTGGGATGACCGCGCGGGTCCCGCGGGTCAGCCCGGTTAGAATTTGAGCCACGTGGCATCCCAGCAGGACTTGACCCCCCACGCCACCACCATCCTGGCGGTCCAGCGTGGCAGAGAGATCGCGGTTGCGGGCGACGGTCAGGTGACCGTGGGCGACGTGGTGATGAAGCATCGCGCCCGCAAGGTGCGACGGCTGTACCACGATCAGGTGGTGGTGGGGTTCGCCGGTTCGGTGGCGGACGCCTTCACCCTCTTCGACAAGTTCGAGCGCCAGCTGGAGCAGCACCAGGGCAACCTGTTGCGGGCGGCGGTGGAGCTCAGCAAGGAGTGGCGGACGGACCGCTACCTGCGCCACCTGGATGCGATGCTGGTGGTGGCTGGACAGGAGCAGTTGCTGCTGCTCAGCGGCGATGGCGACGTGATCGAGCCCGACGACGGCGTCGGCGCCATCGGCAGCGGTGGGCCCTATGCCCACGCCGCCGCACGAGCGCTGTGCCTGCACACCGATCTGCCGGCCGCGGTGGTGGCCCGGCGAGCCCTGGAGATCGCCGCCTCCATCTGCATCTACACCAACGAGGAGATCTCCGTGGAGACCCTGACCGCGGTCGAGGAGGCATCCCATGCCTGAGGTTGATCTGCGTCCCTCTGAGATCGTCAGCGCCCTCGACCAGTACATCGTGGGCCAGAGCGAGGCCAAGCGGGCGATGGCGATCGCGCTGCGCAACCGGATGAGGAGGATGCAGCTGGCCCCGGAATCACGGCGCGACATCGTGCCCAGCAACATCCTCCTGATCGGGCCCACCGGGGTGGGCAAGACCGAGATCGCGAGGCGGCTGGCGCAACTCACCAACTCCCCCTTCATCAAGGTCGAGGCCACCAAGTTCACCGAGGTCGGCTACGTCGGGCGCGACGTGGAGTCGATCATCCGCGACCTGGTGGAGCAGACCGTGGCCCGCGTGCAGAACCAGCGGGTGGCCGAGGTCGAGGCCGAGGCGACCAGGCTCGCCGACCAGCGCATCGTCGATCGCCTGCTGGAGGCTGACTCAGCGGCCGGTGGTGAGCCGGCGCCGGAGGCTGCCGAGGCCTCCTCCGAAGCCCCGCCAGAGGTGCCGGATGAGGCCGGACGCAGGCTCGCCGCCCGGCGGCGGCAGGCGCGGCGACGCCAGCTGGTGCGGAAGCTGGCGGCCCGCCAACTCGACGATCGCCAGATCGACATCGAGGTGGAGGAGGCGTACTCAGCCCCGGTCGAGGTGTTCTCGGGCACGGGTTACGAGGAGATCGGGTGGTCCCTGTCCGACTTCTTCAGCCAGCTGGCGCCTCCCCGCCGCCGCCTGCGTCGGATGAGCGTGGCCGACGCCCGTCGCGCCCTGGTCCAGGAGGAGACCGAGCGGTTGGTGGACCTGGACCGGGTCTATGACGACTCCATCCACACGGTGGAGGAGAACGGCATCGTCTTCATCGACGAGGTTGACAAGATCGCCGGCCCCTCGGTGGAGGCCCACGGGCCCGACGTCAGCGGCGCCGGGGTCCAGCGCGACCTGCTCCCGATCATCGAGGGCTCCACGGTGAGCACCCGCTACGGTCCGGTGAGCACCGAGCACATCCTGTTCGTCGCGGCGGGTGCCTTCAGCTCGAGCAAGCCCTCCGACCTCATCCCGGAGTTCCAGGGGCGCTTCCCCATCCGGGTCGAGCTGAAGCCCCTGGATGAGGCGGACCTGCGGCGGATCCTGGTGGAGCCGAGCAACGCTCTGACCAAGCAGTACGGGGCGCTGCTCAGCACCGAGCAGGTGGAGCTCGACTTCTCCGACGAGGGGGTGGAGGAGCTGGCCCATCAGGCCTTCCTGGTCAACGATCGCGATGAGAACATCGGCGCCCGCCGCCTGTTCACGGTGATGGAGAGGGTGTTGCAGGAGGTCTCCTTCGCCGCCGATCAATTCCAGGGGCAGCGGGTCACCGTGGATCGCGAGTTCGTGAGGAGCAGGCTCGGGGATCTGGTCCGCGACGAGGACCTCCGCCGCTACGTCCTCTGAGCTCAGCTCTGAGCGTTCCGGGGCGAGCTGACCGGGTCCCAGAGGTAACCCGTGGTGGTGCAGACGGCGACCAGCCCGAGCCGTTCCAGGATGGGGCGGCTGGTGGCCAGGGCGTCGACCTCGAGCAGGTGAAAGCCCCGCTCCTCGCTTCGGCGGGCTCGCTCCACGACCAGGGCCCGATAGAGGCCCTGGTGGCGCCACTCCGGGACCACCGAGCCTCCCCAGAGCGTCCCGAAATCGGTCCCCTCCACCAGTTCCAGCCGCCCGGTGGCGGCCAGCCGGCCGGCCACCTCGATGCCATGGACCGACACCTGATCGGGAAGGGCCATGACCGCCGCCTCACAGGCGAGAGCGTGACTGCGGTGGCCTTCCCCGAAGGCGGCGCCGAGCTGCTCCTCCAGCAGCCTGAAGTCTGGCCCTGGGCGGAGCTGGCGCAACCTGGCCCCGGGCGGCAGCTCCACCGGATGGCCCGCCACCTGCTGCGCGGATCCGACCAGCACCGTCTCCTCCGCGCCCTGGGTGAAGCCAAAGTCGAGGAGCGTGCGGTAGAAGGACTCCGGATGGTCGTGCGACCAGGTCTTCCACTCGAAGGGCTGGCGCAACTTGGAGAAGACCTCGACCTGAGACCGCACCAGGGAGCGAACGTCTCCGGCTCCCATGCTAGCCAGGCCGGTCGCCGTCACCATCCCGCCCCCTCCGAGCATCAGCGCCCTGACCAGCGGCCCCTCCACCTCCACGCGGGCACCGGGAGAGGTCAGGTGGGCGGTCGGTCCCCGCAGCTGGCTGTCGAAGGCCTCGAGCAGGTGCGCGGCGGGGTTGCCCTCATCCACCCGGCACCGCCGACCCCGGGCTGGCGTGGCCGCCCGGCGCGTGCCTGGTCCCGACCGCAGGCGCCCGGTGTCCCGGGTTGAGGTGCTTGCCCATGCGCCGCCAAGCTTAGCCAGGACCGACCGGTGGCGCCCGGGGAGAGTCCGGACCCGGGGGCGTCCCCGGCCCCGCCTGAGCGGCCGGGGACGAGGTCCGGATCGGCGGTTGGGATAACATCTACTCCGGCAGTCAAATTCGCATGCCCGTCGGACGAGGTCCGGGATCCCCTGGCGAGGGCCGGATGTCGGGAGATGGCGGGCAGAGGTAGAACGCAACTGGAGGCGCACCATGCCCGTAGCCACGCTCACGGAGCTGCTGCAGAACGGGGTCCACTTCGGCCATCAGACCAGCCGGTGGAATCCCAAGATGCGGCCCTACATCTTTGCCAGTCGCGGCGGGATCCACATCCTCGACGTGGCGCAGACGGTAGACCTCCTGGGTGAGGCCTGCCAGTTCGCGCACGACACGGTCGCCCAGGGGGGGCAGATCCTGTTCGTCGGCACCAAGAAGCAGGCGCACGACACCATCGAGGAGGAGTGCGCCCGCTCCGGCCAGCCGTATGTGGTCAACCGCTGGATGGGCGGCATGCTCACCAACTTCGAGGTCGTCAAGCTGCAGCTGAAGCGACTCACCGAGCTGTCCGATCAGAAGGAGCGCGACGGCTTCGCGGGCATGATCAAGAAGGAGCAGCGCCGCCGCGAGGACGACCTGGCCCGGCTGGTCCGCAACTTCGGTGGGATCACCAACATGAAGCGGCTGCCCGCGGCTCTCTTCGTGGTCGATCCCCACAAGGAGCGCCTGGCGGTCACGGAGGCCAACAAGCTGAACATCCCCATCATCGCGATCACGGACAGCAACTGTGATCCCGATGAGATCGCCTATGTCATCCCCGGCAACGACGATGCCATTCGCAGCGTCCGTCTGATCGTGAGCCGGATCACCGATGCGATCGTGAGCGGCCTCGACGAGCGGCGCCAGATCGAGCTGGCCCAGGCCCAGGCGGCGGCGGAGAGGGCCGCCCAGCTCAGAGCCGACCAGGAGTCGGCTGCCAGGGCCGCGGCCGAGCAGGAGGCCGCCGCCGAGGAGGAGCCGGCTGAATCCGGGGATGGCCCAGCGGTGACGACCCCGACGGAGGATCCCCAATGACCCAGCCGATAACAGCCGACCTGGTGCGCCAGCTCCGCGAGCAGACCGGAGCCGGGATCATGAACTGCAAGGAGGCCCTGACCGAGGCCGGCGGCGACTTCGAGGCGGCCCGGGACAAGCTGCGGGCCAAGGGGTTGGCCTCGGCTGAGAAGCGACGCGGGCGGGAGACCAAGGAGGGGCTTGTCGACGCCTACATCCACCCCGGCGGCCAGGTGGGCGTCCTCATCGAGGTCAACTGTGAGAGTGACTTCGTCGCGCGCACCGACCAGTTCAAGTCCCTGGTGCACGACCTCGCGATCCAGGTGGCCGCGCAGTCGCCCCGCTGGATCACCAGGGATGAGGTCCCGGCCCAGGAGCTGGAGCGCGAGCGTGCCATCTACCGGGAGCAGGCGTCCCAGGAGGGCAAGGGGACGGCCCACCTGGACCAGATCGTGGAAGGTCGTCTGCGCAAGTTCTACGAGACGTTCTGCCTCTATGACCAGCCCTTCATCCGCGACGAGGGCCCCCGGCCTCGCCGCATCGAGCAGCTGATTCAGGAGACGGTGGCCGCGACCGGCGAGCACATCACGGTCGCTCGCTTCGCCAGGTTCAGGCTCGGCGAGAGGCCTGATGAGACCAGCCCGGATGGCGCCTGAGTCCGCCCCGGTGGCCGAGCTAGCCGCGACCGCCTCGAGGCCGGCCGTTCCCCGTTTTCGCCGGGTGGTGGTCAAGCTGAGCGGCGAGGCTCTGGTCGGCGATGGGGAGTTCGGGATCGACCCCGAGGTCCTGAGCCGGGTGGCCCTGGAGATCAAGAAGGCTCACGACCTCGGCACCGAGATCGCCGTCATGATGGGCGGCGGCAACATCTTCCGGGGCCTGGCCGGGGCCCGCCGGGGGATGAACCGGGTGACCGCGGACCTGATGGGCATGCTGGGCACCGTGATCAACGGCTTGGCGCTCCGCGACGCCCTGGAGGCGCAGGGCATGCCCACCCGGGTCCAGACTGCCATCGAGATGCACCAGGTCGCCGAGCCCTACATCCGCGGCCGGGCCATCAGACACCTGGAGAAGGGCCGGGTCGTCGTCTTCTGCGCCGGCTCCGGCAACCCGTTCTTCACGACCGACACCCCCGCCGCCCTTCGGGCGGCCGAGATCGGCGCCGACATCCTGATCAAGGCCACCCGGGTCGACGGCATCTACAACGCCGATCCCGAGCGCGACCCCAAAGCCGAACGGTTCACCACCATCTCCTACCTGGAGGTGCTGAACCTCGGCCTGCAGGTGATGGACAACACGGCGGTCACCCTGTGCATGGACAATCGGCTGCCGCTCCTGGTCCTCGACCTCTTCCGCCCGGGCAACCTGGCCGCGGCCGTCCGGGGCGAGCCGGTCGGCACCCTGGTCACCGACGAGCAGGGGATCCGATGAGCGACGACATCCTGAGGGTCGCCGAGGAGCGCATGGCCAAGAGCATCGAAGCGCTCCATCGGGAGCTCACCACCATCAGGACCGGCCGGGCCAACCCCTCCTTGTTGGAGCACATCCAGGTCGAGGCCTACGACACCCACGTGCCCATCAATCAGGTGGCCAGCCTGTCCGCCCCGGAGGCCCATCTGATCCTGGTGCAGCCCTGGGACCGCAACCTCATCCAGGCCATCGAGCGGGCGCTGCGGCGCAGCGACCTGGGCCTCAACCCCAGCAATGACGGGCAGGTGATCAGGGTGCCGGTCCCCCCTCTCACCGAGGAGCGTCGGCGTGACTTTGTCAAGATGGTCAAGCAGCGGGCCGAGGAGGCGCGGGTGGCGGTCCGCAACATCCGGCGCGACGACATGGAGCGGCTCCGGCACCTCGAGCACGACGGCGAACTCTCCGAGGATCAGGCCCAGCGGGCGCACGCCCAGCTGCAGCGGATAACCGACCGCTTCGTCGAGCAGATCGACGAGGTCGCCCGCCGCAAGGAAGCCGAGCTGCTGGAGTTGTGAGCGCCCGCCGAGGTCAAGCAGGTGGCTGAGGCCGGGTCCCTGCCCGTCCACATCGGCATCATCATGGACGGCAACGGCCGTTGGGCCAAACAGCGCGGGCTGCGGCGCAGCGCCGGGCACCGAGCGGGGATCCGGGCCATCCGTCAGGTCATGAGTGCCGCCGACGAGGCCGGAGTGCACTGCCTGACGCTCTACGCCTTCTCCACCGAGAACTGGTCGCGGCCCCGCTACGAGGTCGCCACTCTGATGAGGCTCTTCGAGGAGACGCTCCAGGAGGAGGTCGACGAGTTGCACCAGAACGGGGTGAGGATCCGGGTGATCGGTCGCCGCGAGCAGCTGTCGGCCCGCCTGCGCCGGCTGGTGGCGGACGCGGAGGCGCGCACCGCAGGCAACCTCACGGGCCAGCTGACGGTGGCGATCAACTACGGCGGCCGCGCGGAGATCGTGGACGCGGTGCGGTCGCTGGCCAGATCCGGCGCCGACCTGGCAGAGCTTGACGAGCGCACCTTGGAGGGCGCGCTCTACACCGCCGGACTGCCCGATCCCGACCTCATCATCCGGACCGCGGGCGAGATGCGCACCAGCAACTTCCTCATCTGGCAGGCCGCGTATGCCGAGCTGTACGTGACCCAGACCCTGTGGCCGGACTTCGCGGCCGCCGACCTGCGTGCCGCGCTCGCCGACTACGCGGCCCGGGTCCGGCGGTTCGGGGGGATACCCGAGGGCCGATGAGGCTTATCGTCCGCACCGCGAGCGGCCTGACGCTGCTTGGCGTTCTGCTCCTGGCGCTCTACCTGGGGCCGATCGCGCTGGCGGTGCTGGTGGTCGTGATCATGGCGGTCGGGGTCTTCGAGTTTCGCCAGCTGTGGCGGGGCCAGCCGGTCGGCCCCTCGACCCTGGTGCTCGTGCCCCTGGCCGGGTTCTGGCTGCTGCGCTACGGCTATCCCGGCGTGGCCGCGGCGTCGGTCGGGCTGTTCGTGGCGGCGCTGCTGGGGCTGACGCTGGCCCTGTTCCAGCGCCGGGGACACCGTCCCATCGCCGCCTGGGCCCTGGGGACCGCGGGGGCGGTCTGGCTCGGCTACCTGCCCGGGTGCATCCTGCTGCTGTACCAGGCAGGTGGTGCCTCCGGGAGAGGCATGGCCCTGGTGCTGCTGGCGGTCGGGGTGTCGGTGCTGGGGGACAGCTCCGCCTACCTTGTGGGCTCGTGGATCGGCAGGCATCCCTTCGCTCCTCGGGTCAGCCCCAAGAAGACCTGGGAGGGGGCGATCGCCGGATGGCTGGTTCCGACCGTGGTGGTGGGGTTGCTCCTGCCGCTGGTGTTGCCGGCGCTGCACCCGGCTGTCGCCTTCGCCATCGCGGCGGCCGCCGCCATCGCCGCGATCGCCGGCGACCTCGCCGAGTCGCAGCTGAAGCGTGAGGTCGGGGCCAAGGACTCCGGATGGCTGATCCCGGGGCACGGCGGGGTGCTGGACAGGATCGACAGCCTGCTCTTCGTGGGGGCCGTCGTATACTCGCTGCTGGGGGTCGCACACGCGTTCTGAGATTCTCGCCCCTCGCGAGGGCCCCCTGAGGCCACCGCAAGGGCATCCGCAACGGAGGCACCGATGATGCCGGTCAACCGAGTGGTGGTGATCGGAGCCACCGGCTCCATCGGCCGGCAGGCTCTCGAGGTCATCGCGCGCTTCCCGGCCGAGCTCGAGCTGGTGGGAGCGGTCGCCGGCAGGAGGGCCATGGCTCTGGCCGAGGCCCTCCTGCCGTTCCCCGCCGCCAGGGCCGTGGTCGTGGACCCCCAGGACCAGGTCCCCGAGGGTATGGCGGTCGGGCCGGACGCCGCCTGCGAGCTGGCCGCCAGCCGGGACGCCGACGTGATCCTGGTTGGCGGAGGGGGTGCTGGGGCGCTGCTGCCCACCCTGGCCGCCTGTGAGACCGGGGCCTTTCTCGCCGTCGCCACCAAGGAGGTGCTGGTGATGGCGGGCGAGTTGGTGACCACGACCGCCGCCGCCCACCACACCACCATCCTGCCGGTGGACAGTGAGCACAGCGCGATCTGGCAGTGCCTGCGGGGTGAGCGGCCGGATTCGGTGGCGCGACTCCTCCTCACCGCCAGTGGGGGTCCCTTCCGGAGCACCCCGCTGGATGAGATCCCCAACGCCAGCCGAGAGCAGGCGCTGGCGCACCCCAACTGGCGGATGGGGCCCAAGGTGACCATCGACAGCGCCACCATGATGAACAAGGGCCTGGAGGTGATCGAGGCCCACTTTCTGTTCGGGCTGCCCTACGATGTCATCGACGTGGTGGTCCATCCGCAGAGCGCGGTCCACTCGGCGGTCGAGTTCTGTGACGGCACCCTGATCGCCCAGCTGGGAATTCCCGACATGCGGGCGCCGATCGCGCTGGCCCTGAGCGGAGGCAGGCGGCTGCCGGGCGTGGTGCCGCCCCTGCAGCTGACCCAGGGAGCTCGGCTTGACTTCGAGCCCCTCGACCCCCGGCGCTACCCGGCGCTGGAGGTGGCGCGGCGGGCCGCGGCTCGCGGTGGGGGGGTACCGGCCGCCATGAACGCCGCCAACGAGGTGGCGGTCGCGGCCTTCCTGGAGGGCCGAATCGCATTCGGTGGCATCGCCGAGGTGGTGGCGGAGGTCAGCGACTCATACCCGGCCCAGCCGGTCCGCACCCTTGCCGAGGTCCTGGCCGCGGATGCCGCCGGGCGCCGCCAGGCGCGTGACCTGGTTCCGGATGTCGCCATCTCCCCGACGAGAGTCGCACCTTGAGTGGCTTCGTCCTGACCTGGCAGAGCGTCGGCGGCATCGCCCTCATGCTCCTGGTCGTGATCTCGATCCATGAGTTTGGTCACTTCCTGGTGGCCAAGCGAGCCGGCATCCAGGTGGATGAGTTCTCGATCGGGTTCGGACCCCGGCTGCTGAGCCGGAGGCGGGGGGAGACGCGCTACTCGCTGCGGCTCCTGCCCCTGGGGGGCTACGTGCGGATGGCCGGCATGACCGGCCTGGAGC
>JAKAVU010000014.1 GCA_021817185.1 bacterium | reverse complement strand
CTCCAGGAAGTAGTTGTCCGGGCCCATCAGCTCCGCGTACTCCTCCGCCAGCCGGGTGGCGCCCCTCATGTCCCCGGCCAGGATCAGCTGGGGGACATCACCGCCGATGCACCCCGAGAGGGCGATGAGGCCCTCGGCGTGCTCGCCCAGCAGCTCGCGGTCGATCCGGGGTTTGTAGTAGAACCCCTCCAGATGGGCCCGGCTGACGAGCTTCACCAGATTCGCGTAGCCGACCTGGTCACGCGCCAGCAGAATCAGGTGGGAGGGGTCGCGATCCGCTCGCCCCTCCTTCTGCAGCCGGGACCGCGCGGCCATGTAGACCTCGCAACCGATGATCGGCTTGATCCCGGCCGCAGTCGCCTCCTCGTAGAACTCGATCGCCCCCGCCAGGACCCCGTGGTCGGTGACCGCGACTGCGGACTGGCCCAGGGCTCTGGCCCGCTCCACCAGCGCCCTGAGTCGGGCCGCGCCATCCAGCAGCGAGTACTCGGAGTGGTTGTGGAGATGGGCGAATTCAACTGAGGACATGACTTGGGGCAAACCTGCAACTGGGAAAAGTCGGAGCCCCCAGTATCGGGGATCGGTGGACGCCGGCGCCCACCGTGTTGCTCAGTCGCGGACCAGAAGAGCTGCCGTCTCGAAGTGATAGGTCTGCGGGAACATGTCCACCAGCCGCAACCGCTCCAGGCGGTACGGGCCCAGCCGGCAGAGCGCGTCCAAATCCCGGGCCAGCGCGGAGACCTCACAACTCAGGTAGGCGAGCACCGGCGGACCGGCCATCGCGAGCCACCCGCTGACCTGAGGCGCCAGACCGCTGCGGGGAGGATCCACGACCACCACGTCCGGCATCCCCACATCCGGCAGCAGCTCCTCCACCGCCCCGCAGCGCACCTCGAGCCGCGGCTGCTCGTACATCTGGGCATGGAGCTGGCAGAGCCGGGCCGAGATCGGGCTCTGCTCGATCACCAGGACCCTGGCCCCCTGGTCGCACAGCCGCAGCCCCAGCCAGCCCGAGCCTCCGTACGCGTCCACCACCAACTGGCCGTCGAGGTCGCCGAGCCACTCCAGCACCGTCTCGTAGAGCCGCTCGAGGCTGGCCTGGTTGACTTGGATGAAGGAGTCCGCATGCACCCTGAAGCGCCTCCCGCGGTACTCGAGGTCGGTGGACTCCGCGGTGAGCCGGGGCGCCCCCGGGTACTCCAGGTCTGCGGTCGCCACCAGCTCCTCCCCGGGGCGACGGTCCGGCCGGGTCTGCAGCAGCAGCTCTTGGCCGGCGCCCCCCACGGTTAGATGCACGGTTTCGACCCCCTGCAGCGGTTGCACCAAGTGGCCGAGCGGGCCGATGGCCCGATCGATCACCGGATGGTGGATGGGGCACCCGCTGACCGGCACGACCCGGTACGACCCCCGGCCGGTGAACCCCAACTGGTTCCCGTCCGGTCCCCGGTGCAGCTCACCCCGCCAGCGGTATCCGTACGGTGAGACGGCCCCCACCGCCTCCCAGTCGTCCGGCAGCAGGATCCCGCGGCGGACCAGGGCCTCCTGGAGGATCTCCCGCTTGATCTCCAGCTGAAAGCGGTAGGAGGCATGCTGCAGCTGGCAGCCCCCGCACACCCCGAAATGCGGGCACCGGGGCTCGACCCGCTCGGCGGAGCGCCGGTGCACCTCCTCGGTGTCGGCGAAGGCGTGACGGCGGCGCACCCGAGTCACCCGAGCGGTGACCTCCTCACCGGGGAGGGCGCCGAACAGGAAGACCACCCTGCCCCGGAAGTGCCCCACCCCGAGGCCTCGATGCGCCATCCGCTCGCAGCTGAGGCGCAGCCGCTGGCCGGGGCTGAGGTCGAGACCGGGTTCTGCGGGTGCGGCGCTCACTCGGGAGCGGGCCACCTCATCCGCGCGGCAGCCGCGCGCGCAGGAGCTCGCCCACCATCTTGGAATTGGCCTTGCCCCTCGAAGCCTGCATCACCGACCCCACCAGGGAGTTGAGGGCCTTGTCGTTGCCGGCCTGGTAGTCGCTGGCGGCCTTGGGGTTGGCGGCGACGGCCTGCTCAACCAGCTGCTTGAGCTGCTCCTCGTCGCTCACCTGGCTCAGCCCCCGGCTGGCGATCAGATGGGCGGGGGCCTCGCCACTGGCGAAGCACTCGGCCAGCACCTCCTTGGCGACCGCACCGCTCACCCGATCCTGGTCGACCAGCCTTACCAGTTCGGCCAGGGCCGCGGGCGGGATCCGGCAATCGGCGACCCGCATCTTGGCGGCGTTGCAGAGGGCCTGCAGGTTCTGCACCTGCCAGTTGGCCGCCGAGCGCGGCTCGGCGCCGGCCGCGACCACCGCCTCGAAGTAGGCAGCATCCGCCGGGCTCTCCGAGATGACCCGCGCCTGATCTTCGCTCAAGGAGTACGCCTCGACCAGACGCCGGCGCTTGGCCCGAGGTAGCTCGGGCAGCTCGGACCGCAGGCGCTCGACATAGTCGCGCGCGACCCGCAGCGGGGGCAGGTCGGGCTCGGGAAAGTAGCGGTACTCCTGGGCCTCCTCCTTGCTGCGCTGGGAGACCGTGACCTGCTCCAGCTCGCTCCAACCCCTGGTCTCCTGGGCGATGGTCCGCCCCTGGTCGAGAAGGTCCGACTGGCGCTCCAGCTCGAACTCGAGGGCCCGCTGGATGCTGCGGAAGGA
The DNA here is from genome assembly GCA_021817185.1 of bacterium. The sequence goes on along the minus strand of JAKAVU010000014.1, from coordinate 16,583 downwards.
GTTCATGTTCTTGACCTCGACCTTGGCGCCCAGCTCCGATGAGCCCCGCTCCCGAAGGGAGATGTTGGCGTCGCAGCGCAGGCTGCCCTCCTCCATGTTGCCGTCGTTGACCCCCAGGTACATCAGGGTCTGCCGCAGCGCCGCCAGATACGCCGGGGCCTCCTCGGGGCGGCGCAGGTCAGGCTCGCCCACGATCTCCATGAGCGGGACGCCCGCCCGGTTCAGGTCCACCAGAGAGAACGCCGAGGTATGGATCTCGCCGGCGTGATGCAGGGTCCCGGCGTCCTCTTCGAGATGCACCCTGGTGATCCCGGCCCTGACCACCCGGCCTCCGACCTCGAACTCCAGGCAGCCGTTGCGCGACAGGGGAAGGTCGTACTGCGAGATCTGGTAACCCTTGGGGAGATCGGGATAGAAGTAGTTCTTGCGATCGAACTTGGTGAACTCCGGGATCTCGCAGCCCAGCGCCAGCGCGGTCCTGATGGTCATCTCCACCGCCGCCCGGTTCATCACCGGCAAGGTCCCCGGCAGACCCAGGCAGACCGGGCAGGTGTTGCTGTTGGGGGGCCGACCCAGGTACTGGGCGCGGCAGCCACAGAACATCTTGCTCTGGGTCAGCAGCTGGGCATGCACCTCCAGCCCGATCACGGCCTCCCAGCGATCACTCACCTCAGCTCCCCAGCCGCGTCCACGGCGCCGGGACGATCCCGCCAGATGTCGGCTGCCGCCTCCACCGTAGCCGCCACCTGGAAGCAGGTCTCCTCCCCCAGGTAGGGACCCAGAACCTGCAGGCCCACGGGCAGCGAGTCGCTGTACCCGGCGGGGACCGAGATCCCGGAAATTCCGGCCAGGTTGGCCGGCAGGGTCAGCAGGTCGGTGGCGTACATCGCCAGCGGGTCGGCGACTCGCTCACCGATCCTGAAGGCGGCGGTCGGCGCGGTCGGGGAGATGAGGCAGTCCACCTCACCGAACACCCGCTCGAAATCCTGGGCGACCAGGGTGCGCACCTTCTGGGCGCGCAGGTAGTAGGCGTCGTAGTAACCGCTGCTGAGCACGTAGGTGCCCAGAGCAATCCGGCGCCGCACCTCGGGCCCGAAGCCCTGGTGCCGCGCGTGCTCGTAGGCCTCACCCAGGTTGGCGGCGTCGCCGAACCCCGGCCCGAATCGGACCCCGTCCATGCGCGCCAGGTTGCTGCTCACCTCCGCGGGCGCGATCACGTAGTAGGCGGCCAGCGCATATTCGGTGCTGGGCAGGGACACCTCCACCACTCGCGCCCCCGCCCCCTCGAGCCAGGCGACCGCCCGGTCGAAGACCGCCCTCACCCCCGGCTCCACCCCCATGGCCAGGTACTCCTTGGGGATCCCCACCTTGAGCCCCGACACACCCCTGAGGCAGGCGGCGCGGTAACCACCGGTCGTGGCTGCCGAGGAGGTCGCGTCGTGCGGGTCGTTGCCCGCGATCGCCTCCAGCACCAGGGCGGCGTCGTCCACGGTCTTCGCCAGCGGCCCGACCTGGTCCAGGGAGCTCGCGAAGGCGATGAGCCCGTAGCGGCTCACCCGGCCGTAGCTGGGCTTGACCCCGACCACCCCGCAGAACGAGGCCGGCAGCCGGATCGAACCCCCGGTGTCGCTCCCCAGGGTGGCGGCCGCCATCCTCGCCGCGACCGCGACCGCCGACCCGCCGCTGGACCCCCCGGGGACGCGGTCTCGGGCCCAGGGGTTTCTGGTCTCCTGGAAGGCGGAGTTCTCATTGGAGCTGCCCATGGCGAACTCGTCGCAGTTCAGCTTGCCCAGGCCGATCGCTCCCCTCCGGCCCAGACGCGCAACGACGGTGGCGTCATAGGGGGGGACGAATCCCGTCAGGATCCGGCTCGCCGCGGTGGTCTCCACCCCCTTGGTGCAGAGCACGTCCTTGTACGCGACCGGGATCCCGAAGAGGTCGCCAGGGTGTTCAGCCGAACCCGCCAGCTCTGAGTCGCACTCAAGGGCCGTGGCCCGCGCCTGATCCTTGGTGGTCCGGAGAAAGGCTCCCAACTCCCCATCGAATCGCTCGATCTCCCGGTAGGCGGCATCGACCAGCTCCAGGGAACTGAACTCACGGGCCCTGAGGCCGCGCGCCATCTCCGCAATGGACAGGTCGAGGAGGGTCACTGGATGGCGGGGACCCGGATCAGGCCGGCCTCATGGCTGGGGGCGTTGACGAGGGCCTCCTCCTGGCTCAAGCCGTCGACCACCACATCCTCGCGCATCACGTTGTAGAGGCCCCCCACTTGAGCGGTGGGGTCGACCTGATCGGTCGGAGCCTGCGCGAGCCGACCGACCGCGTTCACGATGTCAGCGAGCTGTCCCCCGAGCTCACGGAGCTCGGATTCGGTCAACCCCAGTCTGGCGAGCCGGCTCAGGTGCGCGACCTGGGCTGGCTCGAAGACGGACGCCTTGAGCTCGGGCGCATTCTCATCAGCCACCAAGAGTGGATTATAGGAACGGCCAGCGCCAACTCCGGGAGATCAGCATCAGCACCCCAACCCCCGAGCCCGCGGCCTCCCCCCCGACCGAGCTCGCTCTGGAGGCGGCGGTGGAGGCCTTCGTAGCCACCCGTGCCGCCCGTCGGATCCTGGACAACCCGGGACGGCTGGGCGCGAATGCCGTTGTCCGGTCCCGTCCCATCTCCGGCGCCCGCCGGGCCAGCATCAAGGCGCAGAGCGCGATGGAGCAGGCCGCGGCCCAGCTCGAGCGCGCCCGGGACCGCTGGGGCGCCCTGATGAGGGGACTGGCGGCGGACCTGGATCTCTCTCCGGAGGAGCTGGTGCCGATGGCCGAGACCCGCGCCCTGCGGCTCGCGATCCTGGACGCCAGTCAGATCCTACGCGCGGCCATGGAGGCGGCAGCCAGGCTCGGAAATCTGGACGATCCTTCCAGCCGGGCCATCCAGGACGCCCTGGCGGCGCTGCAGCGCGCCGACCCGGGCGGGGTCGATCCGTAGGCACCGGCCACACGCACCGGGGAGTCGCCTGCTCTGGTCAGCCCACCACCGCGGCCTACCCGGCTGGCGCTTCCGCTGCGACCAGGTCAGCCGGGGTGAGGGTGGGCTCGGCCAGCCAGCGTTGGAACTGCTCCTCATCCAGGACGGGCACGCCCAGCCGCTCGGCGGTCGCCAGCTTGGAGCCGGGCGCAGCCCCCGCGACCACCGCCGAGGTCTTGCGGGAGACGCTGCTGCCCGCGGTGCCGCCCCGCCGCTTGATCTCCGCCTCCGCCTGGCTGCGGGTGAGGCGCGACAGGCTCCCGGTCAGCACCACGGTCAGCCCTCGCCACGGGCCCTCGACCCGGGTCATCCCCTGAGGCTCCACCCCGGCCGCCAGCAGCTGGTCGATGAGCTCCTCGCCCCCGGGGCTGTGGAGGAACCGGTGCACCGACTCCGCCAGCACCGGCCCCACGCCATTGACCGCCGCCAGCTGCTCGACCGACGCCGCACGGAGCTGGTCCAGGGTGCCGAAGTGCTCGGCCAGCAGCTCGGCGGTGCGCTCGCCGATGTGACGGATCCCGAGCGCATAGAGGAAACGGCCCAGCGACGGCCTGCGTCGCGCCTGGATTGCCGCCACCAGCTGGCGCGAGGATCGGGCCCCCTGACCTGGGATATCGCGCAGATCGGCCTCGGTGAGCCGGAAGAGGTCCGCCGGCACCCGCACCCGCTGCCGCGTGAGGAGCTCCGCCAAAACCACCGGCCCCAGGCGATCGATGTCGAGGGCTCCGCGGCTCACCAGATGCTCCAGCCGGCGCTGGACCTGAGCCGGGCAGAGTGGGTTGACGCACCTGGTCACCGCCTCCCCGGGCTCGCGGACCAACTCCGCCCCGCACGAGGGACAGCTGCGTGGCATGCGGAAGGGCTCGGACTTCGGCCCTCGGGCCTCGGTCAACACCCTAACCAGCTCCGGGATGACATCGCCGGCCTTGCGGATCACAACTCGGTCACCGACCCGGACGTCCTTCGCCCGCACCTGGTCCTCGTTGTGCAGGGTCACGTGACTCACCACCGAGCCTGCGACCAGGACCGGCTCCAGCACCGCCAGCGGCGTGACCGCACCGGTGCGGCCCACGCTGACCAGGATCTCCTTGACGACCGTCTCGCGCTCCTCCGGCGGGAACTTGTAGGCGATCGCCCATCGCGGGGCGCGGCTGTCCGCTCCCAGCTCGTCCTGCCAGGCAAGCCGGTCCACCTTGAGGACCACACCGTCGATCTCATAGGGCAGCAGATGGCGGTGCTGCTGCCACTCCGCCAGCACCTCGACCACCCCCTGGCCTGCGGGAAGCAGGCGCCGCTCGGGGTTGACCGGCAGGCCCACGCGTTCCAGCCAGGACAGGAGGTCGCTCTGAGTCGCGACTCCCCGGGGGGGCGGGTCACAGGCGTAGAAGAAGGCGCTGAGCTGCCTGGTCCTAGTGATCTCCGGGTCCAGCTGGCGCAGGCTGCCTGCGGCGGCGTTCCGGCAGTTGGCGTACAGCTCCAACCCCTTGGCGGCACGATCACGGTTGAGCGCCGCCAGCACCGCCTTCGGCATGTAGACCTCACCCCGGACTTCCAGGACCCCGGTTCCGCCCGCGTCGACCAGCTCCTGGGGAATCTCACTCACCGCGCGCACGTTGGCCGTGATCTCCTCGCCCACCTCGCCATCGCCGCGGGTCGCCCCCTGGCGCAGAACCCCGTCACTGTAGGTTAGGCTCACCGCCAGCCCGTCCATCTTCAACTCCGCCACGAGGTCCGGATCGGTGCCAAGGGCCCGGCGGACCCGGTCGCGGAACTGCTCCACCTCCTCCTCGTTGAAGGCATCGGCCAGCGACCGCATCGGAGCCAGGTGACGAACCTTGCGAAAGGGGGTGGAGAGGCCACCGCCCACCCGCTGGGTCGGCGAGTCCTTGGTGCGGAGCCGGGGATACCTCGCCTCCAGCTCCTGGAGCTCGCGGAGCAGCTGGTCGTAGTCGAAGTCGGAGATCTCAGGAGAGTCGAGGACGTAGTACAGGTAGTTGTGGTGGTTGATCTCCCGCCGCAGGGCGGAGGCCCGGGATCTCGCCTCGCGGGGCACCACCTCGGCCGACATCTTCGTCAGCCCAGCTTGCGCAGCACGGCATCGGTCACCGCGAACCGGCGCCGACCCGCGGTGTCGAAGTCGATCACGACCTCCTCACCGCCCTGGGTCATCTCGCTCAGAGCGATCGAGCCCTTCCCGAAACGGGCATGCTCCACCCGGTCCCCGGCCTGGAAGCGGGCCGGGGCGTCCACCGGGCGCCCGGGCGCAACCGCCCGGTCGCCCAGGTACTGGGCGGCCCGCAGAAGCGGAGCGGGCTGGGCGCGGCTGGCCACCGGCGCCACATAGGGCCGGGCAGCCCCATCTCGGCCGGCGCCGTTCCCCCAACGTGCCATCGCGCCGCCGTCGGCTAGCGCCCCCAGGAACCGCGACGGCACCGCCACCTTGGGACTTCCGTAGAGGTGGCGCTGGAAGCAGTGGCTGAGGTAGAGGAGCCGCTTGGCCCGGGTCATCCCGACGTAGAGCAGGCGTCGCTCCTCCTCCAGCTCGGCCACCGTGTCCAGGGACCGGCTGTGGGGCAGCAGCCCCTCCTCCACCCCGGTCACGAACACCACCGGAAACTCAAGTCCTTTGACCTGATGCAGGGTGATCAGGGTCACCGCCCGCGCATCCTCCTCCAGTTGGTCGCCGTCGCCGGCCAGCGCCACCTGCTCCAGAAAGGCCGGCAGCGCCTCCGCCGCCGGCAGGTCACCCTGCTCGGCCGCCAGCCCCCTGAGCTCCATGACGTTGGCCCAGCGCTCCTCTCCCTCCGGGCTCCCGTCCCTGATGAAGCCGCGGTAGCCGGTGCGCTCCACCAGACGATCAAAGACCTCCACCAGGGGCCAGGACAGACCCCACTCGTAGACCTCCTCCAAGGTAGTGGCGAAGCGGATGAGGCCGGCCGCCGCCTGGCCCCGGATGCCACAGCGCACAGGGTCAGCCAGCAGATCCCAGAAGGGTGTGTTTGACTGCTGCGCCGCCGTCACCAGCTGCTGCAGCGACTGCGCGCCCACCCCGCGTCGGGGCACGTTGACCACCCGCTCGAACGCCACCCGGTCCTGGTGATAGATCAGCAGGCGCAGGTAGGCGAGCACATCCTTGACCTCCTTGCGCTGGTAGAAGCGAACCCCACCCACCAGCCGGTACGCGATCCCGGCCCTGAGCAACACCTCCTCGAAGGACCGCGACTGCGCGTTGGTGCGGTAGAGCACGGCGACATCGCCGAGCTGCGCCTCACCAGCTTCAACCAGGGCCAGGATCTCGCGGGCGACCGCGGTCGCCTCCTCGCGCTCGTCGTAGAACTGGGCGACCGTCACCGGGCTGCCCTCCGGGCCCTCCGTCCAGAGGCTTTTCTCCACACGCAGGGAGTTCTCCTGGATCACCGAGCCCGCCGCCCTGAGGATCGCGGCAGTGCTCCGATAGTTCTGTTCCAGCGGGATCACCAGGGCATCGGGATAGTCCCGCTGGAACTCCAGGATGTTGCGGATGTCCGCGCCCCGCCAGCTGTAGACCGACTGGTCAGGGTCGCCCACCACCGTCACCCGGCGATGCTCCTCGACCAGGAGCCGGAGCAGCATGTACTGGGCGCGGTTGGTGTCCTGGTACTCGTCCACCAAGACGTGCTGGAAGCGCCGACGGAAGTCGTGACGCGCCTGCTCCGAATCCTCCACCAGCCTCACCGCTCGGAGCAGGAGGTCGTCGAAGTCCAGCGCCCGGTTCTCCTCCAAGAGCAGCTCGTAGTGGGGAAACACTCGCGCCACCTGGCCTTCGACATAGCCCTGGGCGCCGGCGCCATAGAGCAGCGAGTCCTGCAGGTCGTTCTTGGCCCGCGAGATCTCGGCCGCCACCGTGGCGGCGCTGGTCCGCTTCTCCTCCACGCCGGCCCGCCGCATCGCCTCCTTGACCACCGCCGCGCGGTCGGCCTCGTCATAGATCACGAAGTCCCGGGGCACCCCGCCCAGTTCTCCTCGCATCCGCAGCATCCGCGCGGCGCAGGCGTGAAAGGTCCCCAGCCACATTCCCCGGGGCTCGGCGCCCAGGAGCCCCGAGAGCCGGGAGCGCATCTCCCTCGCCGCCTTGTTCGTGAAGGTGACGGCGAGCACGGAGTCCTCCGCCGCCCGGCCGGTGGCGATGAGGTAGGCGATGCGATGGGTCAGCACCCTGGTCTTACCGGAGCCCGCCCCGGCCAGCACCAGGACCGGCTGATCTGGCGCCGCCACCGCCTCTGCCTGAGCGGGGTTGAGCCCCTGCAGCAGGCGGTCGGATTCGGTGGTCGTGACCGCCCCGGCAGGCACTCGGCTCACGAGGACCTGGGGGAGTCGGCGACGGTCAGCTCGCCATAGAGCTCCGGTCGTCGATCCGCCACCGTGTCGTTGCGAGGGGTCCGGCGGCGGGCACGTCTGGCCCACTCCAGATCGATGGTCTCCAGCAGCAGAGCCTCCTCCGCAACCGGGGCCGGCCCCTGCAGCATGCTGCCATCGGGACCGACCAGGCAGCTGCAGCCGACAAAGCGGACTCCCCGCTCCTCCCCGATTCGGTCCGCCGCGGCCACGAAGACCTGGTTCTGAGTGGCGATCCCGACGCAGGCGTAATCGCCCATGGTCCAGCCGCGCTCGTCGGCTGCCTGTTTGCGGAAGTTGGCGACCCAGTTGGTGGGAACCGCCACCAGCTCCGCACCCTTGAGGGTCAAGACCCGAGCCGCCTCGGGGAACCAGAGGTCATAGCAGATGAGCACCCCGATCTTCCCGAACGGCAGCTGGAAGACCGGAAAGCCGGTGTCGCCGGGGGCGAAATAGCTCTTCTCGTCGTTGAAGAGGTGGGCCTTGCGGTACACCCCCACCACCCCCCCGGGTCCCAGGACCGCCGCCGCGTTGTAGCGGACGCCCCCGGCGTCCTCCGAGAAGCCGCAGACCACATGGACCGAGCGCTGCCGACAGATCTCCCCCCAGGCCGAGATCGTTTGGCCCCTCACTGCCTGTGCGCAGCGGGCAGCCTCATCCTCGCCCTGGAAGGTGTATCCCGAAGCGGCCAGCTCGGGGAGGATCACCAGATCGGCACCCGCGTCAACGGCCCTGCCGATCCATTCGGATCCCAGGCTGCGATTGCGCTCAGGCTCCCCCACCTGGGGGGCGTACTGGCAGAGGGCGACGGTTACGCGGGGTGAGTCGGGCATGGACCCATTGTCCGTCCTGGGGACGGTCAGAAGTCCATGTCGTCCATGCCATCCATCCCGCCCATGCCGCCCATGCCACCCATCGGATCCCCGCCGCCCGGCATCGCGGCCGGCTCCGGCTCCGGCACATCGGCCACGGCGGCCTCAGTGGTGAGCAGCATCGCCGCGACTGACGCCGCGCTCTCCAGGCTGGCCTTGACCACCTTGGTGGGGTCGACGATCCCCGCCTTGAGCAGGTCGCAGTACGCCAGCCGCTCGACGTCGAAGCCCTCGTGCTCACCCATCTCGCCAACCTTCTGGCAGACGACCGAACCCTCCACACCGGCATTGGCGGCGAGCTGCCTGGTGGGGATCTCGAGGGCCCGCCTCACGATCTCAACCCCGGTGCGCTCGTCCTCGTCGGCACCCAGGCCCTTCAGATGGGAGGCGGCCACCAGCAGGCTGCGCCCACCGCCGGGGAGGATCCCCTGCTCGACCGCGGCCTTGGTGGCCTCCAGGGCATCCTCCACCCGCTCCTTGCGCTCCTTGAGGTCGGTCTCGGTGGGAGCCCCGACCTTGATGACCGCAACCCCGCCCACCAGCCTGGCCTTGCGCTCCTGCAGCTTCTCACGGTCCCAGTCCGAGTCGGTCTCCTCGATCTGGCGCTGGAGCTCATCCACCCGGGCCCGGATCGCCGCCGAGCTGCCGCGACCCTCGACGACGGTGGTGTCGTCCTTGGTGACCACCACCCGCCGCGCCGAGCCGAGCTGGCGCTCCTGAACCCCCTCCAGAGTCAGCCCCAGGTCCTCCGAGATGACCTCCGCAGCGGTCAGGATCGCCAGGTCCTGAAGCATCGCGGTGCGCCGGTCTCCGAACCCGGGCGCCTTGACCGCCGAGCAGGTCAGGGTGCCGCGCAGCCGGTTCACGACCAGGGTGGCCAGCGCCTCACCATCGATGTCCTCGGCCACCAGCAGCAGCGGCCGGCTCGCCTTCAGCGCCAGCTCCAGGACCGGTACGACGTCCTTGACGGCGGAGATCTTCCTCGAGGTGATGAGGATCAGGGGGTCGTCCAGCACGGCCTCCATCGCCTTCTGGTCGGTGACCAGATACGGGGACACGAAGCCCCGATCGAACTGCATCCCCTCCACGACCTTCACCTCGGTCTCGATGCCCGAGGATTCCTCCACGGTGATGACCCCGTCGGCGGTCACCTTGTCCATGGCGGTGGCGATCATCTCGCCAACCTCCTGGCTCCCGCTGGAGATGGTCGCCACGTGGGCGATGTCGGAGCGACCATCGACCGGCCGGCTCTGCTCGTCGAGCGACTTCAGCACCCGGGCCGTCGCCAGCTCTATCCCCCGCTTGAGCCCCATCGCCGAGGACCCCCCGGCCATGTTGCGAACCCCCTCTTCCACCAGCGCCTCCGCCAGCAAGGCGGCGGTGGTGGTGCCATCGCCGGCGCGGTCGTTGGCCCGCCGGGAGGCCTCGGCCAGCAGCTGCGCCCCCATGTTCTCGAAGTGGTCCGGAAGCTCGATGTCGCGCACGATGGTCGCGCCATCGGTCGAGATCTGCGGGCTCCCGTACTTGCGGTCTATGACCACCGATCGCCCTCGGGGCCCGAGGGTGGGACGCACCGCCGCCGCGACCTGGGCGGTGCCCCGCAGCAACGCCTCACGCGCCTGATCGTCGAACTTGAGCTGCTTGGCTGACATCTTGTTGCGATTCCTCCATCGAGCCGAGGGCTGGCGGCAGGCGGCGGCTGGTCAGCCGCCGCCTGCGTGCCGCTGCGAGGCTCAGGCCTTGCCGTTGGGGTTGACGACCGCCAGAATGTCCCGCTCCGACAGGATCAGGTATTCCTGCTCTTCGATCTTGATCTCCGAGCCGGCGTACTTGGCGTAGATCACGCGGTCCCCGACCTTCACGTCGAGCTCCACGCGCTGCCCCGTCTGCTCGTTGTACTTCCCGTTGCCCACCGCCTCGATCAGGCCCTCCTGGGGCTTCTCCTTGGCGGTGTCGGGAAGCACGATCCCACTCTTGGTGGTCTCCTCACGCTCCAGGGGCTTGACGACGACACGGTCTGCCAGCGGACGTAGCTTGAGGCTCATTGCGACCTCCTCCTCTGATTAGCACTCAACGGTACCGAGTGCTAACAGTGTAGCGCGCCTGGGACTCCGCCGCAAGCCGCATCGATCATCCCAAGCGAAGCGGGGGGCGAGCTCAGGGCCCGCCCCCCGCGGGGGGTGCGTTCGGTCGCGGCACCGCTGGTGGTGGCGCTGTCGGGTCGCGCGGTACGCGCTAGACGCCCGCCCCAACCGCGGCCGCACCGCTGGGGACCAGAACCTGATCCTCGTGGCTGGCATCCTCGATCGACTTACCGGCCGGCTCAGTGAGGACAAAGGTGAGCAGGGTTCCGACCACCGCGCTGGCAAACGCCAGGACCATGACCGCCGGCAGCCCGGGACCGGCCAGAACCAACGGCACGGTGAGGGCTCCGATGAAGGCTCCCACCTTCGCCATGCCGGCGGAGATCCCCATCCCCGTCGTGCGCATGGAAACCGGGAACAGCTCCGACGCCAGGACAAAGGTGGTGGTGTTGGGCCCGAACTCGGTGAAGAAGTAGCTCAGGCCGTACAGGACCAGGAAGGGGGCGATCTCCTTGGTGATGCCCGGAATGATCCCGATCAAGAGGAACATGGCCCCCATGGTTATGAACCCGATGATCTGGACGCGCTTGTGGCCGATCCGGTCCATGGTCATAAACGCCATCACGTATCCGGGTGCCGCCGCCAGCGCAAAGATCACAAAGCTGAGAGCCGTGGTGTGGATTAGGCTCGCCCCCGGGGCCACCGACTTGATGATCAGGGGAGTCGAGATCGTGTTTCCGTAGTAGGCGTAGTCGAAGAAGAACCAGCAGCCGGCGGTGCCCAGCAGGGTCAGCAGGAAGCGGGGGTTGGAGAGGAACGCCCCCAGCGACAGCTTGGCCCGGGCGTCACTCCCGTGGTCGTCAACTGTGACCGTGGAGTGGCTGTAGGACTCGACGGCCCGGCGCGCCTCCTCCTCCTTGCCCCTGACACGAGCCAGATACCGCGGCGACTCGGGCATGGTCCTGCGCAGATAGATGACACCCAGGGCGGGAATCGCGCCCAACCCCAGCATGAGCCGCCAGGCCAGATCGGTCGGCACCCCCAGGGCCAGGATCACCAGTGCCACCAGCGGGCCGACGATCAGTCCCGCCGCCTGCATGGAGAAGACCATTCCCACCAGGCGCCCGCGGTTCTGCCGGTTGGAATACTCGCTCATCAAAACCGCGCTGACCGGGTAGTCGCCGCCGATGCCGACCCCCAACAGGAAGCGGAACGCGATCAGCCAGATGAGGCTCGGCGATAGAGCGCTCAGCACCGCTCCGATCGCCATGATGCCCGCCTCTAAACCGTACACAGACTTGCGGCCGAAGATGTCCGCCACCCGTCCGAATATGAACGCGCCCACAAACGCGGAGATGAGCGAGGTGCTGCTGATCAGTCCCAGAATCAGGGCGGAGGGGTTGTATTCGACCTTGATCAGCGCGACCGCCGTGCCGATGATGAACAGATCGTAGGAGTCGGTGAAGAATCCCATACCCGAGGTCAGCATGGCCCGAAAGTGGAACCCGCTGAGCGGCGCTTCGTTGAGCGCCTCCACCACCCCTCTCGAAATCACCCTCTGAGACATTGGTACGGTCATCCTCCCAAACCGCTTCTGAATCTCCGCTTCCCGGCGCGGAGGTTGATTTCATTGTTTCCGCCCTGGGGTTAAGCCCGGGTTAAGCGCGAACCGCCTCCCAGTCGGGCTCGGCTGACGACCGCGCCGCAGCCGGTCGCCGCTACGGACCGTGGCCTCGACGCAGTACCAACGCAACCAAAGGAAGAGCGGGGCGGACCAGCCGGGATCCCCGGCACCCTCCCCGCTAGGCAGTCGAGTGAGGGCCTTCCTGGAGCCGCGCTCGCAGCTCGGACCGGCGGATCTTGCCGCTGACGGTCTTGGGAAGCTCGGTGACGAAGTGGATCTCCCGGGGATACTTGTAGGGAGCCGTTACCCGCTTGACGTGCTCCTGCAGCTCCTGGGCCAACTGCTCACTCCCCTCGAAGCCCGGAGCCAGGATCACAAACGCGGTCACGATCTGAGTCCGCTGGGGGTCGGGCTTGCCGACCACCGCCGCCTCGGCCACGGCCCGATGCTCGACCAGCGCCGACTCCACCTCGAACGGGCCGATCCGGTATGCCGAGGAGGTGATCACGTCATCGGCCCGGCTGGAGAACCACAGGTAACCGTCCTGGTCCCGGCGACCGCGGTCCCCGGTCAGGTAGAAGTCACCGCGGAAGGCGGCTCTGGTTGCCTCCTCGTCGCGGTAGTAGCCGGCGAAGAGGCCGACCGGACGGTCGGGGTGCGCGCGCACCCCGATGTTGCCCTCGACATCATCGGCAACCGGTATGCCCTGGTCGTCCACGATGTCGACATCGAAGCCTGGCACCGGCTTGCCCATCGACCCTGGCCGCACCGGCAGGCAGCGGAAGTTCGCCACCACGTTGATCGTCTCGGTCTGCCCGTAGCCGTCGTACACGGGCAGCCCAACCCCTTCCTGCCAGACCCGGATGACCTCCGGGTTCAATGGCTCCCCGGCCGCGGTGCAGTGGCGCAAGCCGGAAAGATCGGGGCGGCGCAGGTCGGTCAGCACCAGTGACCGGTACAGGGTCGGTGGGGCACAGAAGGTGGTGATCCGGTGGCGGGCGATGACGTCCAGGATCAGGTCGGGGTCCGGCTTGCCCATGTTCATCTGGACCACCGCAGCCCCCTCCGCCCACTGCCCGAAGAGCTTGCCCCAGGCGGCCTTCGCCCAGCCGGTGTCGGAGATTGTCCAGTGCAGGTCGCCGGGACGCAGGTCATGCCAGAAGCGGGCCGTTATCCGGTGCCCTATCCCGTAGCTGGCCTGGGTGTGCAGGACCATCTTGGGATGGGCGACCGTGCCGCTGGTGAAGTAGATCAGCATGGGGTCGTCGGCCGCGGTCCCGCCGCTCGACCCGGCGGTGCTGGCCGCCCGCTCCATCAGTCGCTCCAGAGGCTGCCAACCGGCGCTGGGGAGTTGACCGACCACGATGGTCTCCGCCAGGGACGGGAGCTGCCCCTTGACCTCGTCCACCTTGGCGGCCCCCGCGGTGTCGGTGACCGCCACCTTGGCCTCCGCCTTAGCGATGCGGTAGGCGATGTCGCGAGGGGTGAGCTGCGAGGTGGCCGGCATCGGGATCGCCCCAATGCGGATCGCACCCAGGACCACGAAGTACCACTCCGGGATCCTGGGCAGCATGACGAAGACGCGATCCCCCTTGTGCACCCCCAACGCTGCCAGCAGGTTGCCTACCCTGCGGGTGGCGGCCGCGAGATCGCCGAAAGTGTGCTCCCCCACGACTGCCCCACTGGCGTCGAGAGACAGCAACCCCAGATCCCGGCCCCGGGTCTGCGCCAGGGGCTCCAGCACATCCTCTACGTAATTGAAAGAGGAAGGGACCTGGAGCCGGAAGGTGGCGCGCTCGGCTGAGTAGTCCAACATGTTCGGTCGGCTTGCCCGATCTGGTCTCACGCTCACCCGCCCACCTCCTCGTCCGCCCGCCGCCTGGCAACTACGAGCTTAGGACCGGTGACCAGGCCGGTCAACCGGCCGGCTCCCGCTCAACGGCTGGCGAAAGCCGCCCTACGCGGGGTCGACGCAGGCCTGCGGATCGACCAGCCGAGCCCACCACCGCCTGGTGTCCAATTGGAGCTCCTCCAGCGAGGCGAATTCGAACGTGACCAGATCACCGGGGAGAGCCTGACCCAGCTCCGCGAGCCCCCTGGCCCCAACCACTCCGATCTTCGGATACCCGCCGACCGTCTGCCGGGCTGCCAGCAGGACGATCGGCTCCCCGCCGGAGGGGATCTGGATAGCGCCGGCCGGCTGTCCCTCGGACAGGACCTCCTGGCCGCTGTAGGAAACCGGCCGGCCCCGAAGCCGGATGCCCATCCGATCACAGTCCGGCGAGACCTGGTAGAGATCCGCCTCCAGCACGGACCTGGCCGTGGCTTGGAATCCGGACAACTGCGGCCCCGGCGCGCAGAGCAGGTGCAGCCGGTGGAGCGTGATGGGACGGAGGGCGGGACGCAGCCGCCAACGATTCCTCAGGGCAGATGGGCTGGGCGTGGCGCGCAGCTGGTCCCCCCGTCTCAGGCAGCGGCCATCGACTCCACCGACCCCGGCCACCAGATCCGTGGACCGCGATCCCAGAAAGAGGGGCACCTCGAGCCCCCCCGCGAACGCCACGTAGGCCCTGGCCCCGGCCATGGACGGCACCGCCAGGCGGTCTCCCGGCCTGACCGCGATCGCACAGTCAGGGTCGACCGCGCCCTCGTTGAGCACCACCGTCGGCTCGGCTCCCACCACCGCCACCAGGCCGGGCTCGGAGAACTCGAGAAGGGGTCCGCGCACGGTGGCCTCGAGGCAGGCCGCGTCCCACCGGTTGCCGACCAGGTGGTTCGCCAGCGCCAGCGAGCGCAGGTCCACGGCCCCACCCACGGTGAATCCCAGATGCTGGTGGCCGAGGCGTCCCCTATCCTGCACCGAGGTCAGGAATCCGGGCTCAAGTACCTCGAAGCGGGTCACCCGGTACCGCCCGGACCCACCTCCAGGAACGGGTCCACCGGCAAGCTCTCCGGGCTGGGCACGAATCGCACCCGGTCGCCGGGCCGCATCAGCACCGGCTCAGCGGAGGTGGGAGTGAACAGCGACAATCCCGTTCTGCCGATGATCCGCCAGCCCCCGGGGCTCGCGACCGGGTAGATCCCCGTCTGCTCCCCAGCGATTCCCACGGAGCCCTTTGGAACTCGTCGGCGCGGCACCGGAAGGCGCGGGGTGACGAGCTGCTCGTCCAAGCCGATCAGGAATGGGAAGCCTGGGGTGAAGCCGATGAACGCCACCTCATAGGTTGGCGCCAGGTGGCGCCGGACGACCTCCTCCTCTGTCAATCCGTTCCGGGCCGCCACCGCGCCGAGGTCGGGACCCCAGGCGCCCCCGTAGCACACGGGAACGGTGATGAGGCGCGGCTGCGCCGGGGTGCGGGGGGCCTGCGCGAGCGCGGCGATGGCCGCACGCAGTTCGCCGAAACCCCACAGCTGCGGGTCGAACTCGACGTAGACCGAGATGTAGCCGGGGACCACATCCAGGAGCCGACTTCCCAGGCCCTCCCGAAGGGCACGGACCACGACCTGGACCTCCTGCGTGACCTCCCGGACCGGGCGCTCGCCCACCAGCACATAGAGGGAGCCCTCACCGGCCGGGCGGCACTCCCATTCACCCATTCCGAACAGGTCGCTGCCGGACCACGTCCCCCATCGGGGCGATCACGACCGCGGCAGCCCCAAGGGCCGAACGGACCTCCTTGGCGATCGCGACCGCGGCGGGATTGTCGCCATGGATGCACAGGGTGTCGACCCGAAGACTCACCTTGGTGCCATCCAGCGCGGTGGTGCTGGACCCCTGGACCATGGCGAGGGCCCGCTCGGCGACCTCGATCGGGTCACTCAGGATCGCCCCGGGCAGGTTCCGCGGAGCCAGGGAGCCGTCGGCGCTGTAGCCGCGCTCGGGGAAGCCCTCGAAGGCCACCGGGAGCCCCGCCTCCTCACCCGCACGCGCCAGCTCCGAACCCCAGGGAGCGACCAGGATCAAATCCGGGCCGACTGAGGCGATGCCGGCGGCGATGGCGGCCGCCATGGCGCGACTGCGGCACGCTTCCGTGTATAGGGCGCCGTGCGGCTTGACATGCTGCATCGCCAGTCCGGCGCGTCGTCCCATGCCTGCCACCGCCGCCACCTGGTAGGCCACACTCACCTCGATCTCGTGGGCGGTCGCCGCCATCGCCCGCCTCCCGAAGCCCGCCAGGTCGGCGAAGCCAGGGTGGGCCCCGAGGGCGACACCGGCCGCGGCCACCCAGCTGATGGTTCGGTCGATGACAACGGGATCCCCGGCGTGCAGCCCACAGGCGACATTGGCCGACGACAGCAGCGGGACCAGGTGCTCGTCGTCCCCGATCCGGTAGACCCCGAAGCTCTCCCCGATGTCGGCGTTGAGATCGATCCGATCCATGCCTACGCCTGCCACCCTGGCCACGTCGCGGAGCATGCCAGCCGCACCACCGCCGGCGTCACCGCCTCACGGCCCAGCCGGCTGGTGGGGCGACCCCACCCGACAGCTGCTCCTCCAGGTAGAGCAAGAAGCTGGGCAACCAATGAGCGCGGTGGAACCCCGCCAGTGGCTCGATCTCGCGAATCCTGCGCAGGTGCTCATCCAACCCACGGGCCAGGCGCTCGGCC